>JAXJTA010000187.1:0-8248 GCA_036309825.1 Eubacterium sp.
AATATCTACTGCTCACGTTGAATACGAAACTCCAAACAGACACTACGCACACGTTGACTGTCCTGGACATGCTGACTACGTTAAGAACATGATCACCGGAGCTGCTCAGATGGATGGTGCTATCCTTGTAGTAGCTGCTACCGATGGTGTTATGGCTCAGACTCGTGAGCACGTTCTGCTTGCTCGTCAGGTAGGTGTACCGGCAATGGTAGTATTCCTGAACAAATGTGACATGGTTGATGACGAAGAGCTTATCGACCTTGTAGAGATGGAAGTTTCCGAGCTGCTTGAGGAGTACGGATTCGGTGATACTCCGATCGTAAGAGGTTCCGCTCTGAAAGCTCTGGAAGATCCGAACGGCGAGTGGGGCGACAAGATCATGGAGCTCCTTGCTACCGTTGATGAGCATATCCCGACTCCGGAACGTGACACTGCAAAACCGTTCCTTATGCCGGTAGAGGATGTATTCACTATCTCCGGTCGTGGTACTGTTGCTACAGGCCGTGTAGAGCGTGGTACTCTGAAACTCAACGACCCGGTAGAGATCCTCGGAATCTCCGAAGACAAGAAGACTTCTGTTGCTACAGGTATCGAGATGTTCCACAAACTGCTTGACTCCGCTCAGGCTGGTGACAACGTTGGTGTACTTCTTCGTGGTATCAACAGAACCGATATCGAAAAAGGACAGGTTGTTGCAAAACCGGGTACTGTAACCTGCCACACCAAATTCACCGCTCAGGTTTACGTTCTGACCAAAGATGAGGGCGGCCGTCACACACCGTTCTTCAACAACTATCGTCCGCAGTTCTACTTCAGAACAACAGACGTTACCGGCGTTATCACTCTTCCGGAAGGAACTGAGATGTGCATGCCGGGCGACAACGTTGAGATGACCATCGAGCTGATCCACCCGATCGCTATGGAGCAGGGTCTTACCTTCGCTATTCGTGAGGGCGGACATACTGTAGGTTCCGGTCGTGTAGCTACAATCGAGGCATAATCTGCGCGAAGCATAAAGCCAATATTAATAATGCGTCCTGCAGCGAGTTCTCTTGCTGCAGGACGTATTTGTATATGATGAGGTAGCGGAAGATTATCTGCGCAACTTCGTGTAAGCTGCATTACAAACGGCAGTAAGTGCCCTGTATGAATTTCATCGGGTCTTTACCACAAATGATATCTTAAAAGGAACGGTCTCACGTATGTGAGGCCGTTCTCTTTTTGAGGAGATTTTAGAGAAAATTTCAGAGAAAATCACTTTTTTTCTTTGAAATGCGCTATAATTAGCTTGGATTAGTGGATGCTGAATCATAATAACAGCGTCAAGAGTACAGGACTTGGGGATTCGCATATGGATTACATATATGACACTGAGTATTACGACCCTTTGACCAGGCTGCCGAACGTGGCACAATTCAGAATTCTGGCGCAGAAACTGCTGGACAGCCGCCAGATGCGCAGTCAGGGGATTGCGTTTGTATATTTCAATGTACAAAACTTCAAATCGTTTAATCATAAGTATGGAATTGCAGCGGGGGATAATCTCCTGCAGGCGATCGCTCAGCTGATCCAGACGTCTTTTCAGGGACGCATCGTGGCGAGAGTTGCCGTCGATCACTTTGCCGTCGTTGCGGAAAAGGCGGGGCTTGAGGGCAAGATCAATGATCTCTGTGAAGATGTTCACAGCTTCCGGAGAGACACACGCCTGGAATTGAAGGCCGGCATCTATGTTGTGGGTGACGAGATCAGGGATGTGAACGTGGCTCTGGATCGGTCCAAGATGGCCGGAGACATGATCCGCAATCAGTATGGCATCCGGTATGGCTATTATGATCCCGATGCCGAGGAACAGATCCAGCGGGAACGATATATTACGGAGAGTCTGGAGGACGATCTGGCCGGTCACAGGATCAGCGTTCTGTACGAACCGATCATTCGTGTGAACACGGGCGAGGTGTGCTGCGTGGAAGCCAGACCGATGTGGATCGAGGAACATCTCGGCAGGATCTATCCGGATGAGTTTATCCCGGTTCTGGAGAAAAATAACCAGGCGTCCAAGCTGGATTTCTACATACTGGAGACCGTGTGCAGAGAGATGGTCAGGCTGCGGAATGAGGGAAAAACGTATGTGCCCGTTTCCGTCAATTTTTCCGCGTCAAACTTTCTGCTGAAGGACCTGCCGGACCGAATTGAGAATCTGATCACGAAATATGAAATTTCCAAGGGAATGTTACGCTTTGAGATCAAGCAAAATGCATTCGGAGAAAATTATTTGCACGTGCGCAATGTCATCGATACCCTGCGTTCCCTGGGCTATGAGATCTGGATGGATGATTTCGGCAACGGTTTCTCCTCGCTGAATAATCTGAAGGATTTTGAACTGGACGGCCTGAAGCTGAGCATGAAGTTTCAAAAGAAGACCGGGGAAGATACCAAATCGCAGATCATTCTGTACAGCATGATCGAAATGGCCAAGCGATTGAATATCAAGACGATCGCGCTCGGCGTGGATACCGATGCGGCATATGATTTTCTGATGAAATGCGGCTGTGAGATGATGCAGGGGCAGCGCTTCGGCGATGCAGCATCATCAGCGGAAATTCTCCGCGAGTATACGCTGGAAAATCCGGAGGAGAGGAACTACCAGAACACACTGGGATCGATCAATCTCTTACGTACAGGTTTTATCGCCAGGAATCTGGATCACGGAAGTCCGGTCAGAGAGGGCCTTCCGATGGCGATCGTGGAGATGCAGGCGGGAAGAATCCGCTATCTGCGCACAAACGACGCGTTTCTTGAGTTTTTAAAGTCTGTTGATGTGCATTCACTGGAGCAATCCGAAGATTATCTGAACCGCAATGTAGGGGAAGGTCATTCCCTCTTCATCAAAATGGCACAGAGGTGCAGGCTCACCGGCAAACCGGAATCCCTCGATTATATCGATAACGGGCAGTACTGCAACATGAAGATCCGCCTGATCGATTATAACAAGTATCGGGCGGCATTTCTCGTGATCTGTCTGAATCTGTCGGACATCACGAATCTGGGAGACACTGCTTCCGTAGATGAATCCATGCGGTCGATCTATTCGCTCTTCGAACGCATCGATCTGTTCAATGAGGACTGGACGGAAGGCCGGAATATTTACCTGAATTCCACGATCCTCAATACGAAGATGCTGGAGCCGGACATCCGGAAAATGATCCTCAACTTCGGATCCCGCAATATAGCAAAGGCAGACGAACTTCGCTATGCCCGCTTCTTTGATCCGAAAACAATGGCAGAACGGATCAGGGAAGCCGGGGACAAACATATTACGGATTTTTTCCGTACAAAAACTGAAGATGGAGATTATCAGTGGATCATGTACCTGATCGCCGAGACGACGGTCAATGGTCAAAAACGTTACATCTCCTGCGCATCAACGCTGAATCTTCATGCGGTATCCTCGTTGATGCAGCTGCGTGCCGAAGAGGCACAGAATGGTGGAATAAATGACTAACAGCAGGACTATCACAAACAGTACGAAGCCGAGATGTGTGGTTGGAATCGGCGCATCAGCGGGCGGTCTGGAAGCGCTTCAGCAGCTGCTCACATATCTGCCGTCCGATACAGGCATGGCTTTCGTAATCATTCAGCATCTGTCACCGGACCATAAGAGCCTGCTTGCCGATATTCTCGGAAAGTATACGGCAATGCCCGTTGTAGAAGTCGATGACGGGATGCCGATCGAAGGGGATCATATCTACATGATCCCGCCGAAGTTCAACCTGGAGATCGAAGAGGACGTATTGCGCCTCAGAGAGTTTGATCACGCGAAGATCAATCATCCGATCGATATCTTCTTCCGTTCGCTGGCAAACGCATACGAGAGCAGAGCGGTCGCGGTCATTCTGTCCGGCACCGGTTCCGATGGAACAAACGGAATCAAGGCGATCCGGGAGCAGAACGGCGTGATCATCGTCCAGTCTCCGGAGAGCTGTAAGTTCGACGGCATGCCGCGCAACGCGATCGCGACAGGCTTTGAGGATATGGTTCTTCATCCGGATTCGATCGCACGCGAGATGGCGCACATTGCCGAGTCCATGGGGGATTCGGAAAACGGCCTGCAGATGACCGATGAGGACCTCTTATCCCAGATCTTTTCTGTGCTGAAAGCTGTCACGAATGTCAATTATACCTTCTACAAGCAGACAACGATCCTGCGCCGCATCGAGCGGAGAATGGTCGTTACACATAACCGCAATTTCAGCGAGTATGTCAAATACCTGAGAAACAATCAGGAGGAGGCAAGGATGCTCGCGAAAGAGGTCCTGATCGGGGTGACATCGTTTTTCCGTGATCCGGACTACTTCGAAGTGCTGAAGAGCAACGTTATCACGCACATCGTGCGCAATACGCCGAACGGTGAGCAGATCCGCGTGTGGGTCGCCGGCTGTTCGACCGGCGAGGAGGCCTATACGATCGCCATCCTCTTTGCGGAGGTCATGGAAGAACTGAAGATCCGCCGCGATATCAAGATCTTCGCGACCGATCTCGATTCCGACTCGATCGCCTTCGCGGGCCGCGGTGTATACAATGATACGATCATCGATGACATCAGCGTCGGACGGCTTGCCCGCTTCTTCACCCGCAAGGGCAATAAATATATCATCAATCACGACATCCGCAGGATGATCGTTTTTGCCCAGCACAATGTCTTCCAGGACCCGCCTTTCGGAAGACTCGACTTGATCAGCTGCCGGAATCTGCTGATCTATTTCCAGAATGTGCTGCAGAAAAACTTATTCGCCATCTTCCACATCGCGCTGAAGGACAGAGGCTATCTCTTCCTCGGACGTTCGGAGTCGGTCGGCGATTACAACGATATCTTCCGCGTATACTGCGCGAGTGAGAAGATCTTCGCGCACAACGCGTCGGGAAGGGAACCGTCGCATACCAAGCTGTCCTATTCCGTGCAGAGCTTCACGCCGGGGCTGGACACCACACCCTCCGAGACGTCAAAGAATGAGAATTACGACCTGAAATATACCTCAGGGGAACTGGATACCAAGGTTCTGGAGAAACTGCTGCCGGCAACGGTGATGATCGACGTGCAGAATCTGCTGAATCATACCTACGGTGACTGCCGCGATTTCATCAATATTCCGGTCGGCAGCATCACGCTCGATATTTTCTCGCTGATCCGGTCCGATCTGAAGATCGCCGTGTCGAAGGCGTTAAAAGAGGTCAGAGGAACCGACAAGCCTGTCTCCTACGACAGGATTCCGATCAATACCGACGGCGGGCAGGAATTTATTACCCTTGCCGCGTCACCGATCACGGATAAGCTGGGCGAGAAGACGGGCATCATTGCCCTGTCCTTTATTCGCGGCGGCACACCGCAGGGCGTGATCGACTCCTCCGAGCATTTCAAGATCGACTCGGCGGCAGCGGAGCGTATTTCGGATCTGGAGAAGGAGCTGCGCCAGTCGCAGGATAATTTGAAACACACGGTCACCGAGCTGGAGTCTGTCAATGCGGAACTGCAGGCTGCCAACGAGGAGCTGATGACCGCGAACGAAGAGCTGCAGAGTTCGAACGAGGAACTGCAGTCCGTCAACGAAGAGCTGTACACCGTCAATTCCGAGTACCAGGCAAAGGTCACGGAGCTGGGAAATGTCAATGATGATATGACCAATTTCCTGTCCACGACCCTCGTCGGAATCATGATGGTCGACAACCAGCTCAACATTCGTAAGTACACCGAGTATATTGCGGATGAATTTAACGTGGCGGAGCAGGACGTCGGAAGATCTCTTCGATACATTGCGTTTAATTTCTCGTCGATCGACCTGATGGGACTCTCTCTGCAGGTGCAGAAGTCCCGCAAGGCTGTGGAGCTGACCTGCGTATCGGATGAAGGAAAATCCTATCTGATCCGCATTGCGCCGTACCGCTCGGATAAGTATCGTTTGCAGATCCCGGTAGAAAATCTGCAGGATAAGTATTCTGCCGAGGAGCTGAAAAACATCGAGGGACTCGTTCTTACCTTCGTCGATACGACCAAGCAGATCGATGTGAACCGCCAGATCACGGAGATGAGAAAAACGCTGAAGGTAACAGCGGAAAGCAACAAAGAGAAGGAAAAATTTCTGGAGCACATCAGCGATGATCTGCTTGCCCCGATCACGGAGATGCAGGAGGCACTCCATGAATGCGTATCGGATGAGAAACTTGATGAGGATCTGAAGAGCCGCCTGGACAAGATCTGTGTATCGGAGGCAAAACTCCGGTCAATGATCGAGGAGATCGGGGAGGCCAATAAGATCAATTCCGGAAAAGCCGTTCTGAATCCGAGCGCGGTTCGTGAGATCAGTCCGTTCAGAAAAGCGGCAGAGGAAATCAAAGCGGTTGCGGACGCGGCAAATATCACGCTGGAATCGGATATCATCGGATCGGAGAATCGTGTGATCATGATGGATGACGATTCTATGCAGCTGATCCTGGCAGGTCTTTTTGCCAACGCGATCCGTTTCACGGCGGAGGGCGGCCATGTGAAGGCATGCCTGAAGGTCTCCTATCCGGAACGAGGCAAAACGAAACATGTATACACGATCACGGATGACGGCTGCGGAATCCGTGAAGAGTTCCGGAAGGTCATGTACAAGCCGTATGAACAGGATCCGGAGTGTGAGACTCTGATCGGAGAGGCAGCGGGAGAAGGAACGGGCCTCGGACTCTTTATCGTCCGGTCGCTTGTTCAGCTCATGGGCGGCACGATCGAATGCAGCAGCCGTGTGGGTGAAGGCACGGAATTCCGTCTGACCTTCGATTTTTCACTGGCAACGGAAGAGCAGAAGAAGCTGCGCTTTAAGCCGGGCGCGAATTTCCTGACCAACGTGATCTACGGACGGAATGTCCTGATCGCGGAGGACAACAGAGAAGTGGCCGGGATGCTCCGCCAGGTGCTCGAAGAGAACGGCGTTCACAGCGAGATCACGGCCGACGGCAAGGAAGCCTGCGAGATGTTCCGCAAAAACGGCGCTTATCATTATACGGCCATTCTGGTGGATGTCCGTGTTCCTGTCCTGGATGGCGTGCACATGTCCAGAACGGTGCGTACGCTGGGGACCGCGGATGCGAAGTCGATCCCGATCATCGGAATCACTGCGGATTACAGCAACAGCGTCAGTGAAGCCTGCATGAATGCCGGTATGAACCGGATCGTCAGAAAGAATGCCGACGCGGAAGAAATTATCGGCATCCTGGCTGAGGCGATCTACGAATCCGAAAGGAACCTGTCGGAAGAGTAAACAGAGTATGTACTAAATCTGTGTGACACTAATTGTGTGAGATGTTGATAAAACAGCGGGGGGGGTAGCGAAAAAAGTTGCTATTGCGTATAAAAGCCGTACATTTGGTAGGAAAATGGATGGACTGACCATTGTTTTTTTGATATGATATTAACAATTATGAATAAGAAAGGAGCTAACGATGAACGTACAGCTGCTGGACAGAACGAGAAAAATAAACAAATTACTATACAATAACAACACGGACAAGGTGGCATTCAATGATGTATGCCATGTACTTTCTGATTGTCTGCACTCCAATATCTATGTGATCAGCAGGAAAGGAAAGATCCTCGGAACTGCCGCCAATGATGAGCCGAAAAAGCTTGCGGAGCTGATCACCGGATCTGTCGGGGATCACATCGATGCGCTGCTGAATGAGCGCTTTCTGAATGTGCTCTCCACACAGGAGAATGTACATCTGGCTACACTCGGGTTCGAGAGGGAGAGCTCCTATGGCTTTACCGCTATTATCAGTCCGATCGAGGTTGCGGGAGAGCGGCTGGGAACGTTGTTCCTGTACAGGGAGAATGCGCAGTACTCTATCGATGATATCATCGTTTGTGAGTACGGCACCACGGTTGTCGGACTGGAGCTGCTTCGTTCCGTCAATGAGGAGACACTGGAAGAAAAGAGAAAAGTATCGATCGTCAGATCTGCTTTTGCGACGCTTTCTTACTCTGAGAAGCAGGCGATCCTTTTCATCATGGACGAACTCGGCGGATCGGAGGGGATCCTCGTTGCCAGCAAGATCGCTGACCGCGTCGGTATTACCCGCTCGGTGATCGTGAACGCGCTCCGCAAGTTTGAGAGCGCCGGTGTGATCGAATCCCGTTCCAGCGGAATGAAGGGAACATACATCAAAGTGGTCAATGATTATCTCTTTGAGGAGATCAAAAATATCCGTGGTGAGC
>JAXJTA010000188.1:0-11713 GCA_036309825.1 Eubacterium sp.
TACAGAGGTGAATTCGAGGAGCGTCTGAAAGCCGTTCTGGAGGATGTCAGAAAGAGCGACGGAAGGATCATCCTCTTCATCGATGAACTGCATCTGATCGTCGGCGCGGGCAAGACCGAGGGCGCGATGGATGCCGGCAACATGCTGAAGCCGATGCTGGCAAGAGGTGAGCTGCACTGTATCGGCGCAACCACACTCGATGAGTACAGAGAATACATTGAGAAGGACGCGGCGCTGGAGCGTCGTTTCCAGAAGGTTCTCGTGGAAGAGCCGAACGTGGAGGACACGATCTCGATCCTTCGTGGACTGAAAGAGAGATACGAAGTTTTTCACGGTGTAAAAATTACGGACGGCGCGCTCGTTGCGGCGGCAACCCTGTCCGATCGCTATATATCCGATCGTTTCCTGCCGGATAAAGCCATCGACCTTGTCGATGAAGCCTGCGCCCAGATCAAGACCGAGCTGGAGACGCTGCCGGCGGAACTGGATGAGCTGAATCGTAAGATCATGCAGATGCAGATCGAGGAGACAGCCCTGAAGAAAGAGACCGATACGCTGAGTCAGGAGAGACTTGCCGATCTGCAGAAGGAACTGGCCGAACTGAAGGACAGCTTCAACGCGCAGAAGGCACAGTGGGAGAATGAGAAGGCATCGGTCGACAATCTGTCGAAGCTGCGCGAGCAGATCGAAGAGATCAACAAGCAGATCGAGACCGCAAAGCAGGCCTATGATCTGAACAAGGCCGCCGAGCTCCAGTACGGCGAACTGCCGAAGCTGCAGAAACAGCTGCAGGAAGAAGAGGAGCACGTGCGCAATAGAGATCTGTCCCTGGTACACGAAAGTGTGACGGAGGACGAGATCGCGCGGGTCATTTCCCGCTGGACCGGCATTCCGGTAGCCAAACTGACCGAAGGCGAGAGGGCGAAGATCCTCCACCTGGATTCCGAGCTGCACAGGAGAGTCATCGGGCAGGACGAAGCTGTCGAGAAGGTATCGGATGCGATCATCCGTTCCAAAGCCGGTATCAAAGATCCGACGAAGCCGATCGGATCCTTCCTCTTCCTCGGACCGACCGGTGTCGGCAAGACCGAGCTGGCAAAAACGCTGGCCGAGCGTCTGTTTGATGACGAGTCGAATATGGTCCGTATCGATATGAGTGAGTACATGGAGAAATACTCCGTGTCCAGACTGATCGGAGCTCCTCCGGGATATGTCGGATACGAGGAAGGCGGCCAGCTGACCGAGGCTGTTCGCCGCAAACCGTACTCCGTTGTTCTTTTCGATGAGATCGAGAAGGCACATCCGGATGTATTTAACGTATTGCTTCAGGTACTCGATGACGGCCGTATCACCGATTCACAGGGGCGGACCGTCGATTTCAAGAACACGATCCTGATCATGACTTCCAATATCGGCTCGCAGTATCTGCTGGACGGCATTGAACCGGACGGCACGATCCGTGAGGAGGCACGCGAGAGGGTAACGGCTGATCTGCGGGCGCACTTCCGTCCGGAGTTCCTGAACCGTCTCGATGAGATCATTATGTTCAAACCGCTGACGAAGGACAACATCGGTCATATCGTAGATCTGCAGGTTGCGGATCTGAACCGCCGTCTGGCTGCGCAGCAGCTGACGATCGAGCTCAGTCCGTCCGGCAAGCAGGCCGTTATCGACGGCGGCTACGATCCGGTCTACGGTGCCCGTCCGCTGAAACGGTACATCCAGAAGCACGTGGAGACACTTTCCGCACGATTGATCCTGGGCGGCGATGTGCATGAGGGCGATACGATCGTCATCGACACCGATGCGGACGGAAAGCTCGAAGCGGTGATCAAGCCGGAAGCGGAAGTCATCGATTGACGTTTCTGAAAGGATTCGCTAATATAGTTAGTAAGCTTGCTGACAAGGCAGCGAATTAGAGATAAAGATTTGAAGAAACGGAGATGTAACTATGCTTCCAAGAGACCCTGTAATGCTGTTATCCTATGTAAATACCAAGCTTCGCGATGAGTATCCCTCATTGCAGGAATTCTGCGCGAGCAACGACATAGACGAATATGATCTCTGTATGAGGATCGCCGATCTGGAGTATCACTACAACAGAGAGAAAAATCAGTTCGAGCGATAAACTCGATCCCGGCAGGGGCTGCTGCACGGATACGTGCGGCAGCCCCTTGTTGTGTCTTAAACAGAATAAGACTGTGTATGGAAAAGATGCACTCTCGCGTACTGCGCCGATCCATGATATAATAAACGGTAACGCAGTTGACAGCACGATTGCAGGGGAGACCTGATTAGTATGAGTTCTTATGAAAATTTTGCCTCCGTCTATGATATGTTCATGGATAATGTGGACTATGAGAAATGGGGCGGCTGGCTGAAGCGGGCGCTCGCTCAATACGGCGTCGATGACGGCACGGTCTGCGAACTCGGCTGCGGAACGGGGACGATGACGGAGCTTCTGGCGGCTGCCGGATACGATATGATCGGCATTGACAATTCTGAAGATATGCTCGCGGAAGCCGTGAACAAGAGGTACGAGAGCGGACACAACATTCTCTATCTGCAGCAGGACATGCGGGAGATCGAGCTGTATGGAACGGTGCGCGCGTTTGTCAGTGTCTGCGACAGCATCAACTATATTCTGGAGGAAGAAGATCTTCGCAGTGCCTTCGACCGTGTGGCCCGGTATCTCGATGAGGGAGGCGTTTTTGCCTTTGACCTGAATACAGACGCGAAATACAGGGCGATCGGAGAACAGACGATTGCCGAAAACCGGGATACAGGAAGTTTTATCTGGGAGAATTTTTACGACGAGGAGGAGCGGATCAATGAATACGATCTGACGCTATTCCTCCCGGAAGACCGTGTGGCTGCCATGAAGGCGGCAGAGGCGGAGGAATTATATGAGGGGCCGTATTACCGGACGGAAGAGGTGCACCTGGAACGCGCGTGGGAGACGCCGCTCATACAGAGGCTTCTTGCCGAAGCGGGCTTTACCTTAAAGACAATGACCGATTCGTATACGGACGAACCCGCAAATGAAAAATCAGAGAGGATCTGCTATATAGCAGTAAAGGAAAATGCGAATGACAGATAACAAGATCACAAATTTAGACGACTGGAAGAAGCTGCAGAACGATTATATCGTCCGGGCTACGGCCGCGAACGGAACGGTCCGCGCTTTTGCGGCTTACACGAAGAAGATGGTCAGTGAGGCGAAGGAAACGCATCATACCAGTCCGGTCGCAACAGCTGCGCTGGGGCGTCTGCTGACTGCCGGCGCGATGATGGGCGTTATGCTGAAGGGTGACGGCGATCTGCTGACCATGACGATCAAGGGCGACGGTCCTCTGGCAGGAGAGACCGTGACGGCTAACGCGAACGGCGAGGTCAAGGGCTTTGTATACAATCCGGACGTCTGGATCCCGCTGAAACGCGCGGGCAAGCTCGATGTGGGCGGCGCTGTCGGCCGCGGCACGCTGACCGTGATCCGCGATCAGGGCATGCGCGAGCCGTATTCCAGCCAGGTAGAGCTGCAGACCGGCGAAATCGCCGATGATCTGACCTACTACTTCGTGACCAGTGAGCAGGTACCGTCTTCGGTCGGCCTCGGTGTCCTTGTCGATACCGACCAGACCGTGCGTCAGGCGGGCGGCTTCATCATCCAGCTGATGCCGGGCGTAGAGGACGAGACGATCGATAAGCTTGAGGCAAATCTGAAAAACGTCAACTCCGTGACCGATATGCTGGAGAAGGGCATGACGCCGGAGGAGATCCTCGAATCGCTGATCGGCAATCTTGGTATGGAGATCCTCGACACACTGCCGACCTCCTTCAAGTGCAACTGCAGCCGCGAGCGTGTATCCAAGGTCCTTTTGAGCCTCGGTGAGAAGGAACTGCAGGAGATGATCGATGAGGGAAAACCGGCAGAGCTGAAGTGTCATTTCTGTGAAAAAACGTATACCTTCTCCGTGGAGGAGATGAAAACGATCCTGCAGGCGGCGAAGGTGACACGCCTGTCGAGACACAATATTATCGATATCGACAGCTGATACGAAAAGGGCAAGGAGGAAATATGAAACAGGGTTTTATCAAGGTAGCGGCGGCTACGCCGGATGTGATCGTAGCGGATTGTGAGGCGAACGCGCAGGCAATTCTTGCGGATATCCGCAGCATGGCGGAGCACAAGGCGAAGATCATGGTATTTCCGGAGCTCAGCCTTACCGGCTATACCTGCAGCGATCTGTTCCTGCAGGAGCGTCTTCTGGATGAGGCATCCGACCAGCTGCGCCTGATCGCGGCCGAGACCGAAGAGATCGACGCGCTTATTTTTATCGGACTTCCGCTGGAAGTATCCGGCAAGCTGTACAATGTTGCCGCTGTCCTCAATCACGGCGAGGTTCTCGGCTTTGTCCCGAAGAAATACCTGCCGAACTACAACGAATTCTATGAGATGCGCCACTTCACGCCGGGCGAGAAGGAGATCGAGATGATCGAGTGGAACGGCGAAGAGGTTCCGTTCGGTATGGACATTCTCTTCACCTGTGAGGACGTTCCGCATCTCGTTGTCGCGGCGGAGATCTGCGAAGACCTGTGGGTTCCGTGCCCGCCTAGCATTGCACACACGGCAGCCGGCGCGACGGTCATCGTCAATCTGTCCGCCAGTGATGAGATGGTCGGCAAAAACACCTACCGCCGGAATCTTATCTCGACCCATTCCGCATCGACGATCTCCGCGTATATCTATGCGGCGGCCGGCGAAGGGGAATCCACGACCGATCTTGTCTTCGGCGGAGAGAATATGATTGCGGAGAACGGAACGATCCTTGCCGAAGCAAAGCGTTTTTCCAACGGCATCCTTTACAGCGATGTCGATGTGAACCGCCTGATCGCAGAGAGAAGACGCACGAGCACTTATCCGGCAGCGGTCGGCAATACGGAGATCGGCGACTATGTCATGATGCCGTTCGATCTGGATGTCGAGGATACTGTTCTTGAGAGATCCTTCGATCCGCATCCGTTCGTGCCGTCCGATCAGACACTGCGTGATGAGCGCTGCGATGAGATCCTGAATATCCAGGCGCTCGGCCTGAAGAAGCGTCTCCGCCATACGCACTGCACGAACGCGGTTGTCGGCATTTCCGGCGGACTGGATTCCACGCTGGCGCTGCTCGTTACCGCGAGAGCCTTTGATATGCTGAATATTCCGCGGGAGAAGATCACCGCGATCACCATGCCCGGCTTCGGAACGACCGACCGGACCTATGACAATGCCTGCACACTGGTAAAATGCATCGGCGCGGAGCTGCGCGAGATCAGCATCAGGAATGCCGTTACCGTTCATTTCGAGGATATCGGACACGACAGCAGCGTGCATGACGTGACCTATGAGAACGCGCAGGCGAGAGAACGCACCCAGATCCTGATGGATGTGGCAAACACGACCGGCGGCATGGTCATCGGAACCGGTGACCTGTCCGAGCTGGCACTCGGCTGGGCAACCTACAACGGCGATCACATGTCGATGTACGGCGTGAACGGTTCGATCCCGAAGACACTGGTCCGCCATCTGGTACGCTATTACGCGGACACCTGCGAGGACGAGGAGCTTTCCCGCATCCTGCTGGATGTTCTGGACACACCGGTCAGCCCGGAGCTTCTGCCGCCGGAAGACGGCAAGATCTCCCAGAAGACCGAGGAACTCGTCGGTCCGTACGAGCTGCACGATTTCTTCCTGTACTACATGCTCCGTGTGGGCTATGAACCGGCGAAGATCTTCCGCGTTGCGAAGCTTGCCTTCGAAGGAGTTTACGACGACGCGACGATCCTCAAATGGCTCCGCAACTTCTATAGACGGTTCTTCGCGCAGCAGTTCAAGAGATCCTGCCTGCCGGACGGCCCGAAGGTCGGATCCGTAGCGGTGAGCCCGCGCGGCGATCTGCGCATGCCGAGCGACGCCAGCGCCAGCATCTGGATGAAACAGGTGGAGGAGCTCGAGGCAGAACTTCAGGCAGAGCAGAACTAAAACGAGTTTTTACGATTACCCCCTGTCATCAGCCGGACAGGGGGTTCGCTATCTGTCATTCCGACAGCAGGTCCGATAAAAATGATTCCGTGATTCCGTAAACCTTGAGGAGGTAGATCCATGTCGCTCCAGTTTGTCACCGGCAGCAGCGGCGCCGGAAAATCATATACGGTCTACAAAGATCTGATCGAGGAATCGATCGCGCATCCGGAGAAGCAGTTTCTCGTGATCGTTCCGGATCAGTTCACGATGCAGACGCAGAAGGAGATCGTTCGCATGCATCCGAAGAGGGGGCTTATGAACCTTGATGTTCTCAGCTTCAACCGACTGGCATGGCGCGTCTTCGAGGAGACGGGCGGCAACACGCTTCCCGTTCTGGAAGATACCGGAAAGAGCCTCATCGTGCAGCGGATCATCAACGCCGAGCAGAAGAACCTGAAGCTGCTCGGGCGCACGCTGACCCGTCAGGGCGCCGCGGAGCAGATGAAATCCCTGATCTCGGAGCTTCTGCAGTACCGCGTGAAGCCGGAGGATCTGGAAACCTGGGTCACAAAGGAGCGGCGGAACGGTCTTCTGGCCATGAAGCTGGAGGATATCCGCGTGATCTATCAGGCGTTCCTCGAGTATCTGAAGGACAACTATCTGACGGCCGAGGAAGTGCCGGAGATCCTCTGCAGCGTGATCGGGGAATCCGAACTTGTGCGGGGCAGTGTGGTCGTTCTCGACGGCTTCACCGGTTTCACGCCGGTACAAAATGAGGTCGTTACGGAACTTCTGCGCCTTGCGGAGAAGGTGCGGGTCGTTGTGACGATCGATCCGGCTGTGGACGCGCACAAGCGGGGCGGCAAGCATCACCTCTTCCATATGAGCCGTGAGATGATCCGCCGCACGACGGAGCTGGCCCGGAACGCGCACGCGGAGATCCTTCCGGACCTCGTGATCCGGGAGGGAGCGAAGAGCCGTTTTGCCGGAAGTCAGCCGCTGGCTTTTCTGGAGAAAAACCTTTTCCGCTTCGGAGGAGGGAACGTTTTTGCCGCGGAACAGAACGACATTTCTGTCTGTGACGCGACCGATCCGCGGGAGGAGACGGCCTATATCGTGCGGCAGATCCATCGTCTGGTCCGTGAGAAGGGCTATCACTACCGCGATTTTGCGATCCTGACCGGGGATCTGGATACCTACGGGCGCCTTTCGGAGCAGATGCTGACGGAGGCGGAGATCCCGTGTTTCCTCGACCAGAAGCAGTCGGTCATGGCGAATCCGCTGATCGAGATGATCCGCGCCGCGCTCGATATGGTGGCGCAGAATTACAGTTATGAGACGGTTTTTCGCTACCTGCGCTCGGGGCTTTCCGGCTTCACGCGCGAAGAGATCGATGAGATGGAGAATTACTGCCTGGCCCTCGGCATCCGCGGGCGCAAGCGTTACGAGGAGAAGTGGGTCCGCACGCCGCATCCGAAGGAGGATAAGGGTGAGCGCCTGGATTATCTGAATGCGCTGAGAGAGCGCTTTGTGTCGACAACGGCTGCGCTCCACGCCGGGCTGCACGAGCGCAATTCCACGGTCCGGAGAAAAACGGAGGTTCTGTACCTCTTCCTGACAGCCTGCGGGACGGAGGAAAACCTGCGTGCCTTCAGCAGAAGGTTCGAGGAGGCGGGCGATCACAGCCACCGCGAGTACGACCAGATCTATCCCTGGTGTATGGATCTTCTGAATAAGCTGGTCGAAGTGCTCGGCGAGGAGAAGATGAAGCTCGCCGACTACGTGAAGATCCTTGACGCCGGTTTTGCCGAGGGTCGGATCGGCCTCATCCCGCCGGGCGAGGATCAGGTCATGATCGGAGATATCGAGAGAACAAGGCTGAAGCAGATCCGCGTTCTCTTCTTCTGCGGCATCAACGAGGGCATTGTCCCGAGACAGGCATCGACCCGGGGCATCCTTTCGGAGCCGGACCGCGAAGCGCTGGAGCGGGCGGAGGTCGAACTGGCGCCGACGGCGAGAGAGGACATGTACCGGCAGCGCTTCTATCTCTATCTGGCCATGACAAAGCCGATGGACAGGCTCTGCCTATCCTACAGCACAACGGACAGGGAAGGGCAGGCGCTTCTGCCGTCCTATCTGACCGGCGTGATCAAACGTCTCTTCCCGAAGATCCGCGTCTTCCATCCGGATACGGAGGAGACCGCGGCGGAGCGGATGGAGACAGGGAAGGGACAGATGGATTATCTCCTGTCCGAACTGCAGACGATCGGAAGCCGGCCGCTGTCCGCCGAGGCAACGGAGCTGATCAACGCCATGCGCCGCGATCCGGCGCAGAGCGAGACGGCACAGGCGCTTCTTGCGGCGGCGGCGCTCCGCAATCCGGAGAATGGCATCGGAAGAGCCGCGGCAGCCGCGTTGTACGGGGAAAATATGATCAATTCCATTACGCGTCTGGAGGCGTTCTCCGGCTGCGCCTTTGCGCACTTCTGCAATTACGGGCTGCGGCTTCGCGAGCGGGACACCTTTGAATTCCGCGCGCTGGATTTCGGAAATATCATGCACGACGCGCTGGATAAATTCTCCGGCTCGATCAAAAAGCAGCACCTTGAATGGAAGGGACTTCCAGACGAGACCCGGGAAAAACTCGCCGATCAGGCTCTCGATGAGGTCGTGGAGGGCTACGGCAACCAGATCATGCGGAGCACGGAGCGCAACGCGCACATGATCGCCCGCATCCGCAAGATGCTGCAGCGAACTGTCTGGGCTCTGCAGAAGCAGGTCGAAAAAGGGGATTTCCGTCCGGCGGACTTTGAATTCCGTTTTGACGACACGATCAGTTCACTGAACTTCCGCCTGGGGGAAAACGCCAGGATGAAGCTGACCGGCAAGATCGACCGCATGGACCTTTGCGATGAGGGAGACAAGCACTATGTCAAGATCATCGATTACAAGACGGGCGGCACGCAGTTTGATATGAATAAGCTCTACAACGGCCTTCAGCTGCAGCTGATGGTCTACCTGAACGCAGCCGTTGAAGAGGAGCAGAAGAAACATGCGGACAAGCTTGTCGAGCCCGCGGGCGTCTTCTACTATCACATCGATGATCCGCTGGCCGATGCCGGCGTCGGGGATATTCCCGAGGAGATACTGAAGATGCTTCGTCCCGACGGTCTGCTCCGCCGTGAAAACAGCATTCTCGATCACTTTGACGAGGGATTTTCCGAAAGGAGAACGTCGGATGTTATCGGCGTCAGCCTAAGGAAGGACGGCATGCCGACGCAGAATTCCGAACCGAAGCTGGCGGATGCGGAGAATTTCGCGCTGATCCGGCAGTTTGCGGGCAGAAAAGTCACGGAGATCGGAACGGACATCCGGGACGGTGTCACAAGAGCCGACCCCTACCGTTACGGGAAGGATACGCCGTGCACCTTCTGTGCGTACAAGAGCGTCTGCGGTTTTGATGAGAAGATCGGCGGCTACGGCTACCGGAGAATTACGAAGAAGGATACGGCTGATGTACTTGCCGATATGCGGGAGGACCTGAAGAAATGGGAGTAAAGTGGACAGATGAACAAAAGCAGGTCATCGATCTGCGGGGCCGGAATCTGCTGGTGTCCGCGGCGGCGGGTTCGGGAAAAACGGCCGTTCTCGTAGAGAGGATCATTGAGCGTGTCGTTGACCCGGTCCATCCGGTGGATATCGACCGGATGCTGATCGTAACCTTCACGCGGGCGGCTGCCGGTGAGATGAAGGACAGGATCGGCGCGGCTCTTCAGAAACGCCTCGAAGCCGACCCGGCCAACGACCACCTGCAGAAGCAGGGGGTTCTCCTTCATCACGCGCAGATCAGCACGATCCACGGCTTCTGCACCTACGTGATCCGCAACTATTTTCACCGGATCGACCTCGATCCGGCCTATCGCGTCGGCGAGCAGGGAGAGCTTCAGCTGCTCCGCAACCGGGTGATGAAGGATATGCTGGAGGAGGAATACACGCGGAAGGACGCAGCTTTCGTGCGATTTATGGACTCCTATGCGCGGGGCCGTACCGACGAGAGGGCGGAAAAACTGATCCTCGGCATCTATGATTTCGCGATGAGCGCCCCGGACCCGGATGAGTGGCTCGACAGCTGCTGCCGCTCCCTGGCAGTGTGCAGCGACGAAGAACTGAGCGGCACTGCATGGATGCAGTCGGTGATGAACGAGACGCGGCTTCAGATCGAAGGCGCGGAGGAACTCTATGAAGCGGCGCTTATGCTGGCGAATGACCCGCAGGGACCGGCCGATGTGGTCGATCAGCTGACGGAGGAGCAGGAGAGCATTTATGCTTTGACGGAGTGCTTTTCCTATGCGTCGATGGCGGAGGAGACCGGGCGGATCAAGTTCCCGACACTTCGCTTCAAGAAGAATTCCGGCGCGAGTCCGGATATCGTGGAGCGCGTCAAAGACCTTCGAAATGCGGGAAAGAAGATCATTACGAACATTCAGGCAAGCCCGTTCTGCGATGGTACTGATGCGGTCCTCGCACAATGCGCTGCCGTTCTTCCGGCGATGGAGGAGCTCGTGCGCCTTGTCAAACTCTTCCGCGACCGTTTTTCCGCGGCAAAGCGGGACAAGAATCTGATGGACTTCTCCGATCTGGAGCACTTTGCGCTGCAGATCCTGCTGGAGAAGGCAGAGGACGGCACTTGGAAGAGGACGGCCGCGGCAAAGGAGCTGGCAGAGCACTTTGAGGAGATCATGACCGATGAATATCAGGACTCCAACCAGATCCAGGAGGTTCTCTTGAACGCGGTCTCGAGAAATGAGGACGGCGGCAGCAACCGGTTCATGGTCGGCGATATGAAGCAGTCGATCTACGGCTTCCGTATGGCGCGCCCGCAGCTCTTCCTCGACAAATACGACCGCTATCCGCGCTGGAATTCAGAAGGTGACGGCGATGTAAACGGCAAAGAGCATGTCGAAGCGAATGATGAGGTGTACAGCGAAGAGCAGGGCAAAGCGCATGTCGAAGCGAAGCGGAATTCCCGCGACGCGAGGATCGATCTGAACTTCAATTTCCGGAGCCGCAGAGAGGTTCTGGACTGTGCGAACGCACTCTTTGAAAAGCTGATGATCCCGTCTCTCGGCGGAATCCTCTATGATGACGCGGCAGCTCTGCATTGCCGCGCGTCCTACCCGGAACCGGTAAATCCGGACTTCCCGAGGGCGGAGCTGATCCTTCTGAATAAAACAGACCCGGCTTTCGGAAAATTTAACAACAAGGATGATATGACCGAGGCGGAGGCTGCCACCGTCGCGGCAAAGATCCGCGCGATGGTCGGCAGGGAAATGGTCGTCGATAAGGAGACGGGCGAATACCGTCCGCTCGAATATCGCGACTGCGTGGTCCTGCTTCGTTCCGCCAGCAGTCTGGCGGATGCCTTCGTGCGTGTGCTGCGGGATAACGGGATCCCGGCATTTGCCGCTTCGAGGGAAGGGTATTTCTCCGCGGTCGAGGTCGTGACGGTGCTGAACTATCTGCGCCTGATCGATAATCCACTGCAGGATATTCCGTATGCGGCAGTCCTTCGTTCCCCGATCGGCGGGTTGAATGACGGAGAACTCGCGCAGCTCCGCGCGGGACACAGGGATGTCACGCTTGCCGAAGCAGTGAAATTGTGCATCGGCGCGGGCGAGGCAGAGCGCGGCGCCGGAAGCGGAA
>JAXJTA010000189.1:0-3435 GCA_036309825.1 Eubacterium sp.
CGCTCTTCTCACACCAGACCGGGATCTTGTAGAGATTCCGGAGTTCTTCCGCCGCACCGATATGATCGAAGTGCCCGTGCGTCAGCAGGATCGCTTTCGGCTCTCCTCCCATTTCGCCAATCTTCCGCGCGATCGAAGGCGCGTCGTCGGCCGGATCGATGATGATCATCTCATTATTACTTTCATTCCGCACAAGGTAGACATTCGTCATTACCATGCCCAGAACGAGATTTTGAAGCTTCATATTTTATCCTCTTGCTCTTTCCACATCAAGGACGCTCTCTACATTGCGAACTTTTTCGATCAGTTCGCGGAGTTCCTGCTTACTGTGGACATCGAATGTCATGTCGATCGTGGCTGTGCCCTGACGGCTGATCCGTACATTCATGGCCGACAGATCGATCTTCCTCTCGGTAAAGATCCGGGAGATATCGACCAGAAGACCGGTACGGTTGTTGGCATATACGGCAATGCTGGTGCTGTACGCGCTGTCAGTTTCCTGTTCCGGTGCCCATTCCGCCTCAATAAGGCGTGTACGCTCGTTTTCCGGAAGGTTCATGATATTGATGCAGTCGGTCCTGTGGATCGTGATGCCGCGGCCTCTGGTTACGAAGCCGACGATCTCATCCCCGGGGATCGGATTACAGCATTTCGAATAGCGGACAGCCACATCATGCAGACCTCTGACAGTAATGCCGCCCTTGTGCGCGGCACCCGTCTCTCCCTCTTTCTCGGCTGACGCCGCTTCAAGGACTTCCGCATCGGTGATCTTCCGTTTCTTATCTTTTTCCCAGAGTTCAACCAGCTTGTTGAGGACCTGTCCCTCTTTCAAACCGCCGTGACCGATGGCAGCGAGAACCGATTCCCAATCCTGGAAGCCGTACTTGCGCATGACCTTATCGAGATACTCCGGTTTGGTGAGCTCTGTGATATTTTTTCCCTTATTATGGGCATAGATCGTCAGAAGTTCCTTGCCCTTCTGGATGTTATCTTCCTTCTTCTCCTGCCGGAACCAGCGGTTGATGCGGTTCTTGGCCTGTACGCTCTTGACGAGCTTCAGCCAGTCACGGCTGGGTCCTCTGGAATTCTGTGAAGTGATGATCTCGATCCGGTCGCCGTTATGAAGAACCGTCTCGATCGGAACCAGCTTTCCGTTGATCCTCGCGCCGACCATCTTGTTGCCGACAGCCGAATGGATGGCATAGGCAAAATCGATCGTGCAGGAGCCCTGCGGCAGCGTCTTCACATCGCCTGCCGGAGAGAAACAATATACGTTGTCGGTAAAGAGGTTCAGATCACTCTTTAAGAGGCTCATGAACTCCTTGTTGTCGGACATGTCCTGCTGCCATTCCAGGATCTGGCAAAGCCAGTTCAGCTTCTCCTCTTCCTGTTCCGGGCCGGACTTCTTGCCGTCGGACGCCTCCTTGTATTTCCAGTGCGCCGCGATACCGTACTCCGCCACGCGGTGCATATCGAAGGTCCGGATCTGGATCTCGAAGGGTTTGCCCTGCGGACCGATCAGTGTCGTGTGGAGCGACTGGTACATGTTCTGTTTGGGCATCGCAATGTAATCCTTGAATCGCCCCGGAATCGGGGTGTACATCTCATGGATCACACCGAGTGCCGCATAGCAGTCCTTGACGGACTCTACGATGATCCGCACCGCGAAAAGATCATAGATCTGATCGAGCGTCTTGTGCTGGTTGATCATCTTCTTATATATACTGAAGAAATGTTTCGCGCGTCCGGAGATCTGCGCTTCGATCCCCGCTTCGTCGATGTGATGCTTTACATCCGCCACGATCTGCGAAACAAATTCCCTTCTTTCCGATTTCTTGGAATTGATCTGATGCACCAGATCATAATAAGCTTCCGGCTCCAGATATTTGAGGGACAGATCGTCCAGCTCGTTTTTTACCTGGGAAATACCGAGCCGCTGCGCGATCGGCGAATAGATGTCGATCGTTTCCCTTGCCTTCTCCTGCTGCTTGGCGGGCTTCATGTACTGAAGCGTACGCATATTGTGCAGGCGGTCGGCCAGTTTGACCAGAATGACACGGATATCCTTCGCCATCGCAAGGAACATTTTGCGCAGATTCTCTGCCTGTTCCTCGAGTTTATCGGCCGAATAACTCAGCTGACCGAGCTTTGTAACGCCGTCTACGATCTCCGCGACTTCCGTGCCGAACTTCTCCGCCAACTCCTCCTTCGTCATGATCGTATCTTCGACAACATCATGAAGAAGGCCGGCGGCGATCGTCTCTTTATCGAGCTCCAGCTCCGCCAGAATGATCGCCACGCAGAGAGGATGAATGATATACGGTTCACCCGACTTTCTCTTCTGATCCTTATGCGCGTCGGCAGCCGTCCGGTAAGCTTTTTCGATCATCGACAGGTCCGTCGACGGATGGTACACAAGAACGCTCTTTACAAGTTCCTTGTAAAGGTCTTCCGGTGTCAGAAAATCATCCATGGTCTTGAGCCCTGCGTCCACTGCGGCAATTTCCTTATTCAGTTTTTCATCCTGCTTTTTCAGCTCCGCTTCCAGGACTTCTTCCAGCTCAGTCTTCATTTCTTCCATACCGCATCTCCAGATAATTCCGTACCTTCCGTCAACCGGCCTGCTGCTCTGTCAGTTCTGCCGCACTTACCGGCAAAAACTGATTTCTTTTATTTACCTTCTTATTTTCCTTCGTAAATGATCGAAGAATATACGTCGTATCCCTTCAGCTTGTCTCTTCCGTGAAGGCCGGCAAGTTCCATAACGAACTCCATCTTCACAACTTCGGCACCAAGGCGCTCGATCAGCTTTGCAGCCGCTTCCATCGTTCCGCCTGTCGCGATCAGATCATCGATCAGAACGATCTTCTCGCCCGGTTTGATATCGTCTTTGTGTACCTCGATCTCCGCGGAGCCGTACTCCAGATCATACTTCTCGGTGATGACCTCTCGCGGAAGTTTGCCCTTCTTGCGGATCGGCACAAAACCCTTGCCCAGATTGTAGGCCAGCGGCATACCGAAGATAAAACCTCTGGATTCAAGTCCGGCGATCTTGTCGAACTCCACGCCTTCCAGACCCTTCTGCAGTTCGTCGATGGCAAGCTTCAGTCCTTCCGGATCATAGAGAATGGATGTAATATCTCTGAAAATAATACCCGGTTCCGGAAAATCCGGAATGCTGATGACATAGTCTTTTAACTCTTTCATAATTCCCGTCTCCTCTTCTGATACCTTCTCCCGGCATCGTAAACTTTAGTATAACATTTCCCGTTGCGACATTCAAGAATTGCGATAGGACGTAATTTGAACCTGGATCGTTTCCGTGCCGTTCCAGCTGTTGATCCTCGGATGATAGATCGCGGCGATCACGGGATTCTCGGCGATATCATTCAGAAACTCCGCCATGTGATCTTTGAAGAGTTCGCAAAGACTGAC
>JAXJTA010000190.1:0-8033 GCA_036309825.1 Eubacterium sp.
GACGAAACAGAAGATGGGAAGCATGCAGCTTAGGCGAAGACAACGGAGGATGAGCATGAGAGAAAACGTACTGGGGAATAAGATCCGGATGCTTGGCTTCACGGCGCTGCTCGGAGGATTTGCCGGCATCGTGATCTGGATATTTTTGAAAGCAGTCAGCACTGTGACCGGCTTGTTGTGGAATCAACTGCCGGCGAAGGCGGGAAGTCCGTGGATCATGCTCTTTGTTTTTGCCGCATTGGGACTGATACTGGGATTCCTGCACAGGAAATACGGGAATTACCCGGATGAGCTGAAGGTTGTGATGGGACACATCCGGAAGGAAAAACATTACGATTATCATCCGATGTTCGTGATGCTTCTCTGTGCGTTTATTCCGCTGATCGGCGGGGCATCCGTCGGTCCGGAGGCAGGTCTGACCGGTATTATCGCCGCTCTTTGTTACTGGATCGGCGATAACGTGACCTATGCGAGAAAACACGAGGCAGAGTATTCGAAGATCGGTGAGGCTGTCGCGATCGGCCAGCTGTTCCATTCACCGCTTTTTGGTATCTTTCTGGTGGAAGAAAACGAAAGTGATTTTGACAGCGTGAAGGACGAGCCGCGGGAGAGTTCGATCCTTCCGAGGGCGGAAAGAGTGCTGTTTTACGGAATCTCGACAGCGGCCTCTTTTCTGACGATTGCGATTTTGAACGCGCTTTTCGGGAAGGCGATGGAAGGCTTTCCGAGTTTTGAATGGTTTGATGCCGGACCGAAGGACTATGTGATGATGCTGGTCTATATCCCGGTGGGAATCGGGCTTTGCTTCTTCTTCCGTTATGCGGAAAAATTGACCGGTTTCCTTGCGGGGCTCCTCCCTGCCGTCGTGCGGGAGATCGTCGGCGGTCTGGTTCTTTTTGCGGCCTTCATGATCCTTCCGGGACTTCTTTTCTCGGGGGAAGAGCAGATGGGACTGATGAACGAGGTGTACGGCAGGTTCGCGCCGCTGGCTCTGATCGGTTTCTGCCTTCTGAAGCTGTTTATGACAGCTCTTTCGATCCGCTTCGGCTGGAAGGGCGGCCATTTCTTTCCCATGATCTTCGGTTGTTCGTGCATGGGCTTTGGCATTGCCATGCTTGCCTTTGCCAATTCGGAGGGCCATGTGATCTTTGCCGCGGCGATCGTCTGCGCGTCTGCCTTTGGCGCGCAATTAAAAAAGCCGCTGGCGGCAGCGGCTCTTCTGATGCTTTGTTTTCCTGTCCGTTATGTCTTCTGGATGTTCTTTGCGGCGCTCGCAGCCGCGTGGATCCCGAAGCTTTTCCGGGGACACAGCAAAGCATAGCCGGGGATCGAAGCTTTTCCGGGGTCATAGCAGAGCATAGCCGGGGATCGAAGCTTTTCCTGGGGCGCCGCGCATAGCCGGGATCGATGCTTTTCCCGGTTCACTCCGGAACATAGTGCGTATCCGGCACGATCTCACAGCCGTTCAGATAGTAATAGATACTGTGGTCGAAGTCGGTCATCTGAGCGTGCGATTCGGGGCCTGATCCGCTGAGGAAGGCGATCTGCCCTTCGGTGGATCCGTCCAGATGCATGATGTAGAGATAGACGGCGCCGGCCAGCGGTTCTTCGGGAAAAGTGTATTCCGGCGGGAGAGAATCGAGCAGATACACATCGATATTGGAACTTTGCGCGACAAGCGTACCGGCCCACGGCTGTTTGGCCGTGGCGTGTGTGATGGGGATCACGGTGAACATGACGCGGCCGTTGAAGGTACTGTCGATGTGGTCATCATATTCTTTGAAGTTGGGTGCGCGCGCAAAAGGAACAGCATCCTTGTATTCGATGCGCGTGATCGTCTTGTCGCGGTTGGTGAAGCTGCTTTTATGCGTGCCGCCGACGCAGCCGGAAAGGACGATGCCGAGAAGGAACAGAACAGCGCAGAAGGAGAGCGTCCGTCTGCGTTTTTTGCTGCCTGAGCGTTTGTGTTTGTGTGCTGCTGTACAGGGGAAAAACGTTTTTCGCACGAACATGAGCGTTACCTCCGTCAGTTTTTTCTATTTTTTCTATCATACCATGGATGCGCGGAAGAAAGGAATACTTGTCGCGGGAAGGTCGGGGCTTGACGCAAATGCCGCGTTCCTTTATGCTGAGTGGACAGGAGGGTTTTATCATGAAAAAGAGAATACATATTATCCTTGCGGCAATGCTGATCATGATCCTGGCATTGACGGGATGCTCCAATGTTACCGGCAGCGGCGCGGGAAGCAGTGCGTCATCGCAGACAACGGCGCAGGCTTCGACCGGGTACTCGGAAGAGGCGGACAGCGCCGGATCGACGGCTGAATCGACGGCTGAATCGACGATAGCAGAGGAAAACTCAGAGTCCGCAACGGACAGGAGCAGCGCATCGTCACCGGACAGTGTGACCGCCACGTCAACAGCAGAATATGAGAGTAATGAAGATGCCGATGATTCCGCGTCGATCGATGAAGATGGAAGCTACACCTCAAAGGACGAGGTCGCGCTTTACATTCATACCTACGGCCATCTGCCTTCGAATTACATCACTAAGCGCGATGCCGAGGATCTCGGATGGAACAGCAAGGAAGGCAACCTCTGGGACGTCGCGGATGGCATGAGCATCGGCGGCAGCAAATTCGGAAATTATGAGGGCCTTCTTCCGGAGAAGTCGGGCCGCAAATATTATGAGTGCGATATCGACTATGACGGAGGATATCGCGGCGCAAAGAGGATCATCTATTCGAATGACGGGCTGATCTTCTATACAGAGGATCATTACAAGACCTTTGAGCAGCTTTACTGACCGATCATGAGGATGGATCAACAGGACGCGCGAAGGCGGAGGAATAAATTATGGAAAAAATTAGAATCGATCTGAGACATACGGAGGACAGCGAGGAGGTGCACGAGGTTCTGCAGGAGGTGCTTACACTTCCGGATTACTACGGCGCCAATCTGGACGCGCTCTACGACTGTCTGACAGATATTACGGATGATACCTGCATCGGCATTTACGAGGACTACCATGTGACCGAATATGTCAGCCGTATGAACGAGGTTTTTGCCGATGCGGAGGATGAAAATCCGCACCTGTGTGTCTTCATTTTCCCGGGCGAGGAGGACTGATTTACAGATTTTATGAGTATTACCCGAGAAAAGAAGCCGGCGATCCAGCTGGCAGACCACTTTACTTACAGGAAACTGATCCAGTTCACATTGCCGACGATCGGTACGATGATCTTTGCGTCGATCTATTCGGTCGTCGACGGCTTTTTTGTATCGAACTACGCAGGTACGGTACCCTTTGCGGCGCTGAACCTGATCATGCCGCTTTTGATCGTTCTGGCGGCGATCGGCTTTGTATTCGGCGCGGGCGGCACGGCACTTGTTTCGATGACGCTCGGCACCGGAAATCAGAAGAGGGCGAACGAGATCTTCTCGCTGATCGTCTATGTACTGATCATACTGGGAACGGTGCTGTCGATCATCGGCTATATTCTGACGCCGCAGATCGCGCGCCTTCTGGGAGCGACCGATGAGCTGATGCCTTACTGCGTGCTTTACGCGCGGATCAACATGTTCGGCAATGTGCCGTTCATGCTGCAGCATCTCTTTCAGAGCTTCTTCGTGACGGCGGAAAAACCACGTCTCGGTCTGCGCGTCATGGTAGCCGCGGGCGTTACGAACATGGTGCTTGACTGGCTCTTCGTCGGCGTATTGGGCTGGGGGCTTGGCGGTGCTGCCTGGGCGACGGTTATTGCGGAAGTTGTCGGCGCCGCGATCCCCGTTGTGTACTTCTTCCTTCCGAATCCGACGAAGCTGAGACTCGGCCGGACGCATTGGGACGGAAAGGCCGTTCTCAAGACCTGTACGAACGGTTCGAGCGAGTTTCTGTCGAACGTTTCCGCGTCGGTCATCGGCATGCTTTACAATTACCAGCTGCTTTCCCTTGCGGGGAAAAACGGCGTCGCCGCGTATGGCGTCATTATGTATGTCAACTTCATCTTTGTCGCGATCTATTTTGGCTACGCGATGGGAGTTTCTCCCGTGATCGGCTACCAGTACGGAGCGCAGAATACGGATGAATTAAAGAGCCTGTTCAGAAAAACGATCGTCATGACCGGTATCGCCGCGGGTATCATGCTGGCATCGGCGGAGATCGGCTCGGGACTCCTGGTCCGTATCTTCGTAGGCTATGATCCGGAGCTGTACGCGCTGACAGTCAGAGGATTCCGGATCTACTCGATCGCCTTCTTGTTCATGGGATTCAACATTTTCGGTTCCGCGCTTTTCACATCTCTGAACAACGGTCTGATCTCGGCATTCCTGTCCTTCATGCGGGCGTTCGTGCTGGAGCTCATCATGATCTATCTGATGCCGTATCTCTTCGGGGTGGACGGCCTCTGGATGGTGATCGTTGCGGTGGAGGGGCTGTGTCTGCTGCTGACGGTTATCGTTGTACTCAAGTATCGAAAAAAATATCAATATTAAATACTGCCACCACTGGACGAATAAAATCCGTGGTGGCATAATGCGTTTTATGAAGACAAAATTTCCATTTATAAACAAATTTCATCATAATCATCATAATGAAGATGTCAAAGATATCGCAGAGAGCACCGAGGGGAACAGGATGCGAAGCTCTCGAAGAGCGGTCGTGTGGCTCAACAGATTGGCGCCGCTCCTTCATTTCGCGGCTGCCTTTGCGGGGTACTTTATCATCGAAGCGCTGGCGCGCCATTCGCTGGAGGAGGCCGGTCAGTTTCTGACGGGCCATCCGAAAGTTTTTCTCTACAACACGCTGCTGATCTTTATCACGACGCTGCCCGTTTTTCTCTTCCGGAGGAGAACGTTCTGGCGTCTGCTGATCGCCGCCTTCTGGCTGCTTCTCGGTGTCGCGAACGGTATCATTCTGTCGAATCGGGTGACACCGCTGACGGGCGCGGACCTGCACATGATCTCGGAGGGACTCTCGGTCATTAACCGTTACGTGTCCGTTGCCGGGCTGATCCTGATCGCGGCGGGCATCATCGTGCTCGTTCTGCTGCTGGTGTTTGTTCTGGTGAAATCACCGGTGCACAGGGGAAGAATCTACCGCATTCCGATCCTGCTTCTGATCGCCGGTTCGGTCTTCGGCTACAGGAAGCTCACGACCGTGTTGATCAATAACCGTGTGATCTCTTCATACTTTGGAAATCTCGCGACCGCATACCAGGATTACGGCTTTCCGTATTGTCTGACGGTCACGGTTCTGGATACCGGCGTCAATGAGCCGAACGGCTATTCCAGAGATATGATCACGCAGATCGTGCTCGATGAGAAGGATAAGGACGTCACGACGCTCGACAAAAACGATATGCCGAATATTATCTTTGTGCAGTGTGAGACCTTCTTTGATCCGACTAGGCTTCGGGGAATCACCTATTCCGAGGATCCGCTTCCGAACTGGCACGCGCTTCAGAAGGAGTACACCTCCGGCCTCTACACGGTTCCGGTCGTCGGTGCGGGAACGGTAAATTCCGAGTTCGAGACGCTGACCGGAATGAGTCTTCGCTTCTTCGGAGCAGGCGAGTATCCGTACAAGAGCCTTCTTCTGGACCAGACCTGTGAAAACGCGGCTTCGGTGCTGGAACGGCTTGGTTACTCGACGCACGCTGTTCATGACAACCAGGCCACGTTCTACCGGAGAAACGAAGTTTTTGCCAACCTGGGCTTTGATACCTTCACGTCAAGCGAGTACATGGAAACGCAGCGGGATGTGAATGAGAACAACTGGATGCGGGACGAAAATCTGATCGCGCCGATCAACGAGGCACTGGATTCGACAGACGGACGCGATTTTGTCTTTACGGTAACGGTGCAGCCGCACGGCGCGTATCCGTCGGAGCATATCCTCACGGATCCGGAGATCACGGTTTCGGGCACGGATTCGGATGAGCAGAACGCGGCGCTCGAGTACTATGTGAATCAGGTGCACGAGGAGGACGCGTTCGTGGCGGATCTGATCGCGGATGTGGAAAAACGCGGGGAACCGACGGTCATCCTGTTCTATGGAGATCATCTGCCGACGATGGATCTGAACAACGGGCAGATGAAGAAGGGCACGATCTACCAGACGGATTACATTCTCTGGGATAACATCGGACTCGAGAAGAAGGATAAGAGCCTTGCGGCTTACCAGGCGGCGGCGGACGTTTTTGCAAAGCTGGGCATTCACGACGGCGCGATGTTCCGCTTCCAGCAGAAGATGCGAAAGAGCGAAAGCTATTTCCTCGACATGCAGGCCCTGCAGTTCGATATTCTGTACGGAGATAAATACGTTTACCACGGCGTCAGTCCGTATATCAGCACCGCGATGAAAATGGGCGTCGGGGACATTGAGGTCAATAATGTCTATGATCTGGGACACGATACCTGGTATGTCAAGGGATCGAATTTTACGCCGTCCTGCAAGGTCATCGTTGACGGAAAAACGATCGATGACACGGTCTATATTGCTACTTCGACGCTGATGATCGCCGATACGGCGATCGCGCCCGGATCGACGGTTCAGGTCGTAGTGGAATCCAACGCGAGCTCGCATAAGCCGCTGTCTTATTCAAATGTGTATGCGGAACCGGGCGGCGTGAGCCCGGCCGAGAGTGCGGAAGGAGAAAAAAGCAAATAATTCGAGATAGGGGTGTTGTTTGTCGGGATATTACTTCCAGTGACATGTTTGTGACAGTAAGTAGTGATATAATAATACTGAATCCATAGTTTTATTAAATCTTTGACTTGCGGGACCACATCAGTCAGGGGAGGCAGAATATGAAAAAGCAAGCTTTTGAAAAACCGCACATGACGGTACAGTTTTTTGAACCGAATACGAGTATTTCGACCTGCTGGAAATATAAGGCAACGCTTCATTGCAAATATGGTGCGACATACGACCCGAGAACCAAGACAGGCGGCTGGGGGCCGGATGATGGCCTGTAGCACGGACAACCATGCGCAAATTCCTATGCTGATATCTCCGGGGCGACCGGCCATGAGAGCGGCAGTAAATGGAGCAACCCGATTTTTGAAATTTCAGTGCCCGGAGTAGATAACACGAAAAATGTCGGTGATATCATTCAGAATTCGTCCTGGGTAAGTTATGACGGCACGAATAAATACTTGCACAGCGGCTATGCAACGATCACAAGCAGGGTCATCGAGGATCCGGATCATCCGGGTCACTCTTAAGTGAATGCGGTTTCATCCGCAACAATCAAATCATAGTAAAACGTTGTATCAGGGGCGAAAGCTGGAATGGCTTTCGTCCTTTTTGCACGTGATTTAGTATTGTCCGGTGAATATTGCGCTATGCATGTGAATATCAGCTGAATATCATACCTGATATCATTGACATTGAATGAAGCAAGGCGTTAAAATAAATGACTGAAAACAGACAATTGCACTACACAGCAGGAGGCATCAGACAATGGTGAATTGGAACAATCTGGATACACTTGCATCTTACAAAGCGTTGAAAGAGATCAAGGCAGTTGATCTCGTACAGGTAATGACCGGAGCGGAAGGCGCGGACAGAGTTAAGAAATACTCCGTTCCGATGGCAGAGGGACTGACATACAATTACGCGGCGAAGGCAGTTGACGACGATATCCTCGCGGCACTGAAGAATCTCGCGGAGGAAGCGCAGGTTGCGGAGAAGTTTGAAGCTCTTTATAACGGCGCTGTCATTAATACCGGTGAGAACCGCCTGGTTCTGCATCATCTGACCCGCGGCCAGCTTGGCGATACGATCGTTGCAGACGGCGGTGACAAACGTAAATTCTATGTGGAGCAGCAGGAGAGGATCGCTGCTTTCGCAAACAAGGTACACAGCGGTGAGATCACAAACGCAGCCGGCGAGAAGTTCACGACAGCGGTTCAGATCGGTATCGGCGGTTCCGACCTCGGTCCTCGCGCGATGTATCTGGCTCTTGAGAACTGGGCAAAGAAAAACGGCACCTTCAAGATGAATGCGCAGTTTATCAGCAACGTTGATC
>JAXJTA010000191.1:0-3837 GCA_036309825.1 Eubacterium sp.
CATCAGTCCAGAACTGCTTTACAACACCTGCGATCACCGGACCTCTCCAGATCACCGGATCCTCTTCGTTCGGAAGCAGCAGGTTGGTCGACATGACCTCGATTCCGTTATCCGCCACAAACGGATAAATTCCGTTTCCGTCTGACTGCGCGGAGCCGTGCATTCCGTACATTTTCGGGATCGACGGGCCGGTAATATCCGCGTCAAGGATGCCTACGCTGTGCCCCTGCACCGCCATCGAATTGGCAAGAGATGCCGTAACCAGCGATTTTCCTACACCGCCCTTACCGCTCATCACTGCCACTACGTGTGAAATATTAGAGAATGCATTCTCCTCGGCTCTGAAATCTTCCGGTTTCGCTTCTCCGTTTGTATTATTTACTTCTGCCATTTTCTGTTTTACTCTCCAAATTATTATTTTACTCTTTGCGGATTCTTTGCCACACCTCCGTAAGCCTATCCATATTCCAGGCGGCATTTGCCGGACTTGTAGACGGCATTTTCACAGGTTTCCGCCCGGTCGACGGGAAAATATATTTCATATACAGATTATACGAGGTCGCGCCGTTGCAATAGATCTCCCGGATATCCGCTGCCGAAAGGATCTCTCCGATGTCGTTGGGCACAACATCCCGGATGCTGCTGTCGCTTGATCCCGTGATGGTGCAGGACCGGATCGTATCCCACATCGCCATATGATGTTTCCGGAGAAAAACTTTTTTCTCCTCGATCGATGCAGGCGGCACCTCACCGAAGACGGCTGCCGTCACTTTCCAGAACCGGTTCTGCGGATGGCCGTAGAAGAAGCCCACTTCTCTGGATTTGATCGAAGGAAAACTTCCCAGAATGAGGATCTGAGAATCCCCGTCATAGAACGGATCGATCGTATGAATCTGCCGTGCGGGCTGCATTCTGCGATTTGCCGGCATTACCGCCGCGCTTTTCTCCTCTTCCATGAAGCCTCCTGTTATCCGCCGGTTGCTCTGCGCTTTCGACCGACTGCTTCCTGCCATCCGCCGGTCACTTCGCGCTTTCGACCGACTGCTTCCTGCCATCCGCCGGTCACTTCGCGCTTTCGACCGACTCCTCGCCCTCGACGGGTTTCTCATCGACCTCGACGATCACATAGAAACCGCGGGGTGTGTCCTCGATACACTTTACCGTCCCCTCCCGCTGCATCATCCTCTCATAGGGAGGATAGTTTTTGCTCATGGCAACGGACGGAACGATCGTATAATAGTAAGAGGTGGGAAGCTGGCTTTCGATGATCGTCACCTTCTGCTCCTCGGTGAGGAGGCCTTCCCTCTCCATCTTGAATTTCAAATACCGCATCTTATGCGCCCCCGACTCTTAGGGAAACTACCCTTACCGACTTTACGAAAAATTCTTTTCCCGTAATGACCGGCGGTTCGCATAAACCGCCGGCCACGCTTTTCTGCTTTTCTTAGTGATGGAACAGGCGAATGCCGGTGAAGGCCATCACCATGTTGTACTTATCTGCGCACTCGATGACCGCGTCGTCACGAACGGAGCCGCCCGGCTCGGCAATGTACTGAACGCCGCTCTTATGCGCACGCTCGATATTGTCGGAGAACGGGAAGAACGCATCGGAGCCGAGCGTGATTCCGCTCATCTGATCGAGCCATGCTCTCTTTTCCTCCGCGGTAAATACCGGCGGTTTTTCCTTGAAAACACGCTGCCATGCTCCGTCTGCCAGAACATCCTCATACTCCGCGCCGATATAAACATCAATCGCGTTGTCACGATCCGCGCGGCGGATTCCGTCGATAAACGGCAGGTTCAGAACCTGCGGTGCCTGACGGAGCCACCAGTTATCCGCCTTGCTGCCCGCCAGACGAACGCAGTGTACACGGGACTGCTGACCGGCACCGATACCGATCGCCTGTCCGTCCTTGACATAGCATACGGAGTTTGACTGGGTATATTTCAGTGTGATCATTGCTACCTTCAGATCATTGATCGCCTCCGGTGTAATGTCTTTATTCTTTGTCACGATGTTGGCGAACATCTCGTCGTCGATCTTCAGTTCCTGACGTCCCTGCTCGAAGGTAATGCCGAAGATCTGTCTTCTCTCGATCGGATCCGGCACATAGTTCTCATCGATCTCGATCACTACGTAGTTGCCGTTTTTCTTGGATTTGAGGATCTCGAGAGCTTCCTCCGTGTAGCCCGGCGCGATCACGCCGTCGGATACCTCTCTCTTGATCAGACGCGCGGTATCCACATCGCAGACATCGGAAAGAGAGATAAAGTCGCCGAAGGAGGACATTCTGTCCGCGCCTCTTGCTCTCGCGTACGCGCAGGCAAGCGGAGACAGATCGCCGCAATCATCGACCCAGTAGATTTTTTTCAAAACATCCGACATCGGTTTGCCGATCGCAGCGCCTGCCGGAGATACGTGTTTAAAGGAAGTCGCTGCCGGAAGGCCCGTCTCCTTTTTCAGATCACGAACAAGCTGCCAGCCGTTGAAGGCGTCCATGAAGTTGATATAACCCGGACGTCCGGACAGAACCTTGATCGGAAGATCGCTTCCGTCTGCCATGTAGATGCGGGATGGTGTCTGGTTCGGGTTGCAGCCGTACTTTAACTGAAGTTCATTCATCACTCATTCCTCCTGAATCTATTCTGAATCTGTTCTGAATCTGTTCCTGTTATTTGTTCTTATTGATGATGCGTGTCTCGTATTTTCCCGTCTCGATGTCGATGTAGCGAACAAAAAGAGAAACCTTATTGTCATCGTTCAACGCGTTCCAGATCAGATCTGCAAAAGCGTCGATATCATCCGGAATGGCAACCTTTTTCGGCTCACCGGCAAAGCTCGGCAGCGGATTGCCGTCTGTAATATAGGTAGAGATGAAACGTCCCTCGCCGGCAACGGTCTTCGCGTAATCGAAGGTGTAACGGCAGCACTCTTCCGGATCGCCGTCATCGCTCTTCAGAATCGACATGGTATAGCCGAAATTACCGTTCTCTACGGTCAGCAGACCGGAGATACGCGGTGTATAGTTCGGGCCGTCCGGTTCGAATTCACGGCTTCTCAGAGACTGCTCGAAGGTAAGTCCCGCTTTCAGTCCGTCATAGATCGTGTCAGTCTGATCGCCGTTTGTAACGATCGTTCTTGCTGCATCCGGGACACGGACCGGTGCGTAAATAATCAGGCTCGGATCCTCAAGTTTGGAAGGATCGAACGCCTCTGTGCGGATTCCCTCTCCCTCTTCTACGAATACACGATTACGACTGTTGGAGCTGCGTCCCATGATGAAATAAGCGGTTGCCGCGTATCTGCCGTTCGCGGAACGGCCGATCACGATGCCTCTGCCCGGATAGGGATTACCGCTCAGTTCCTGCTTTAAGTCAATTACGTTCATTTTTGTGCTCCTTTCCTTTGGTCGGAATTTCTTACAACTCGATCAGTTCTCTTGCTGCATGTGTCAATAAGCGGATCCCGTCGCTCGTTACGACGATCATATCTTCGATCCGCGCACCGCCGAAATCGGGAATGTAGATTCCCGGCTCAACGGTCTCCACCGTGTTCACTTCCAGTACCGTTGCGTCCACCGGGGACAACATCGGTTCTTCATGTATATACAGGCCTACGCCGTGTCCGGTCGCATGGCTGCAATACCTGTCGTATCCCTCCGCGCGGATCACAGACCGGGCGAGCTCATCGCCGTCCCTTCCCGTCATTCCGGCACGCAGATTGTCAAAAACGTTTTGCTGCGCTTCGCGTACGATCCGGTAGATCTTCTTCTGCTCTTCCGAAGCCTTCCCGATGACGATCGTCCGGCACATATCGGAACGATAACCCTGGTATAC
>JAXJTA010000192.1:0-2860 GCA_036309825.1 Eubacterium sp.
CCCTGGACAAGACCAAAGACGTCGAAGCGATGCGCAGCTTCATCGGCGCAAACAGGACGCTCCTGTCCTGGAAGATGGACGGCCTGACGATCGTTCTGACTTATCGTGACGGGACGCTTTCCAAGGCAGTCACCAGAGGCAACGGGGTGATCGGCGAGGTCGTGACCAATAACGCAAAAACCTTTGTAAATATTCCGCTGCAGATCCCGTTCAAGGGAGAACTCGTTCTTCGCGGCGAGGCGGTGATCAACTATTCGGATTTTGACAAGATCAATGAGGAAATCGAGGACATCGACGCGAAATACAAGAATCCCCGGAATCTCTGCAGTGGATCGGTGCGCCAGCTAAACAGTGAGATCACCGCGAAGAGAAACGTTCGCTTCTATGCTTTTTCTCTGGTGAGGGCAGAGGACGCCGATTTTGAAAATTCAAGAGAAAAACAGTTCCTCTGGCTGCAGAAGCAGGGATTTGAGACGGTGGAATACCGGGTGGTGACAGGCGAAACGCTCGATGCGGCGATGGAATATTTCTCCGGACAGGTGGCGAAGAACGATTTTCCGTCTGACGGACTGGTGGCTCTATACGATGATATTGCCTACGGGGAATCGCTCGGAATGACGGCAAAATTCCCTCGCAATGCCTATGCCTTCAAATGGGCCGATGAGAAGAAATCCACGCGCCTTCTGGAGATCGAGTGGAGCCCGTCCAGAACAGGACTTTTAAATCCGGTGGCGATCTTCGAGCCGGTCGAACTGGAAGGAACGACCGTATCGAGAGCCAGCGTGCACAATATCAGCATCATGAGGGAACTGGAACTCGGGATCGGAGACGAGATCGAGGTCTACAAGGCCAACATGATTATCCCGCAGATCGCGCAGAATCTGACAAGAAGCGGTCTGGTCGATATTCCGGAAGTCTGCCCGGCCTGCGGCGGAAGAACCAATATCAAGAATAACGACGGTGTGGAAACGCTTTACTGTTCGAATCCGGAATGCCCGGCAAAGGCAATGAAATCGTATACGCTGTTCGTAAGCCGTGATGCGCTCAATATGGACGGTCTCTCCGAGGCAACGCTTGAGAAATTCATGGCGCACGGTATGATCAGGAGCTACGCGGATCTGTTCCGGCTGGAAGAGCATAAGGAAACGATCGTTTCCATGGAAGGCTTCGGCCTGAAGTCCTATGAGAATCTGATCGCCGGGATCAAAAAGGCAAGCACGACAACGCTTTCCCGTCTGCTCTACGCGATCGGCATTCCGAACATCGGAATCGCCACGGCCAAGCTGATCAGCAAAGCCTTCGATGAAGATATCGAACGAATCCGCCATGCATCCGTATCGGAGCTGAGTGAGATCGAGGGCATCGGCGAAATTACCGCTTCTTTGTTCGTGAACTGGTGGCACGAAGAGAAGAATATCGAGAACTTCGAGGCGATCCTTCCATATCTTACGATCGAGAAAGAGTATCACGAGACGGGCGAAGAGAAGCTTAAGGGGAAGATCTTCGTTGTGACGGGCAGTCTGACGCACTTTACAAACCGGAATGCGCTGAAAGCCCTGATCGAACAGCAGGGCGGCAAGGTAACGGGAAGCGTCAGCAAGAAGACGGATTATCTGATCAATAATGATGTGACGTCCGGATCCTCGAAGAACAAGGCAGCCCGTGAACTGGGCATCCCGATCCTCTCCGAAGAAGATTTCGTTCGTATGTTAGAGGAAACATAACGGGAGAAGGACAATTCTGCGGAACTGTCCCATGACTATAGACAAAGAATTGTAATCAAGATACAATAATTAAGCATACATATTCGCCTTTTTCGTCAGAATATGCAAATTTATCGAATAAATACAAGGGAAGGGAGAGGATAGCGATGCCGATTAAAGTGCAGAACGATCTGCCGGTTATTGGAATACTGGAACAGGAAAATATATTTGTAATGGACGAAGATCGGGCCATGCATCAGGATATCCGTCCGCTTCGCATTCTCATTCTGAACTTGATGCCGTTAAAGGAGGATACGGAATTGCAGCTCCTGCGCTGCCTGTCCAATTCCCCACTTCAGCTCGACATCACCTTTATGGCTGTCGCAACGCATCAGGGAAAGCATACCTCGATGAGTCATATCAATAAGTTCTATGTAAACTTCGAGGAAATAAAGAACGAATTCTATGACGGTATGATCGTGACAGGCGCGCCGGTAGAACTCATGGAATATGAGGAGGTCGATTACTGGGATGAGATCACGCGGATCTTCGACTGGTCGGAACAGCATGTGACCTCCACGATCTATGAATGCTGGGGCTGCCAGGCCGCGTTGTATCATTTCTACGGAATTCAGAAGCATCAGCTGCCGAAGAAGACCTTCGGCGTTTATCTGCACCATGTGCACAAGAGAAGGATCCCGCTTCTTCGCGGATTTGATGATATTTTCATGTGCCCGCATTCCAGACACACGGAAGTGCGTATGGAGGATATCGTGAAGCACCCGGAGATCACGGTGCTGACCGAATCGGACGAAGCCGGTTTCCTGCTCGGTATGGCGGAGAGCGGCCGCAAGATCTTCGTGCAGGGACATCCGGAATACGATCGTATGACACTTGACGAAGAGTACAAGCGTGACCTGAAAAAAGGAATGGATATCGATCTTCCGCTGAATTATTATCCGAACGACGATCCGACGGAGCGGCCGGAGCTCACGTGGAGAGCTATGTCAGCCGCGTTTTACTCAAACTGGATCAATTACTACATCTATCAGGTAACACCGTTCGATATGTACGGGGCACCGGATTTTACGAAGGCCGCGGAAAAGCGCGAGGCTGACTGAGAACGAAGCAGAGAATATGACGGAACAGTTTTTCGA
>JAXJTA010000193.1:0-5007 GCA_036309825.1 Eubacterium sp.
GAGTAAGATCATTGGTATCGACTTAGGTACAACAAACAGCTGTGTAGCAGTTATGGAAGGTGGAAAACCTACCGTTATCGCAAATGCGGAAGGAAGCCGTACGACCCCGTCCGTAGTAGCATTCACAAAGAATGGTGAGCGTCTGGTCGGCGAGCCGGCTAAGCGTCAGGCCGTTACAAATGCGGACCACACCATTTCTTCGATCAAGCGTCACATGGGCTCCGATTACAGAGTCAATATTGAAGGCAAAAACTATTCTCCGCAGGAGATCTCCGCAATGATCCTTCAGAAGCTGAAGAGCGACGCGGAAGGTTACCTCGGCGAGAAGGTTACCGAAGCGGTTATCACCTGCCCGGCGTACTTCAATGACGCACAGCGTCAGGCAACCAAGGATGCAGGAAAGATCGCGGGCCTCGATGTAAAGCGTATCATCAACGAGCCGACAGCAGCAGCTCTGGCATACGGCCTGGACAACGAGCATGAGCAGAAGATCATGGTATACGACCTCGGCGGCGGTACCTTCGATGTATCCATCATCGAGATCGGTGACGGCGTTATCGAAGTTCTGGCAACAGCCGGCAACAACCGTCTGGGCGGCGATGACTTCGACCAGAAAGTTACCGATTATATCGTAAGCGAGTTCAATAAGCAGGAAGGCATCAACCTCTCCGGAGATAAGATGGCTATGCAGAGAATCCGTGAGGCAGCGGAGAAAGCGAAGAAAGAGCTCTCCAGCGCAACAACGACCAACATCAACCTTCCGTTCATCACCATGGGTTCGGATGGCGCACCGAGACATCTCGATATGACACTGACCAAGGCAAAATTCGATGAGCTTACCAGCGACCTCGTAGCGCTGACCGCAGAGCCGGTTACCAAAGCACTGAGCGATGCCGGACTGAATGCTTCCGATCTGTCCAAGGTCCTTCTGGTCGGCGGATCCACTCGTATCCCGGCCGTTCAGGAAAAGGTTAAACAGCTCACCGGTCATGAGCCGAGCAAGACCCTGAACCCGGATGAGTGCGTAGCGATCGGTGCTTCTATCCAGGGCGGCAAGCTGGCAGGCGATGCCGGCGCAGGAGATATCCTTCTGCTTGATGTTACACCGCTTACTCTTTCCATCGAGACCATGGGCGGCGTTGCAACACCTCTGATCGAGAGAAACACAACGATCCCGACAAAGAAGAGCCAGATCTTCTCCACAGCAGCCGATAACCAGACCGCTGTAGACATCAACGTCGTACAGGGCGAGCGTAAGTTTGCCAAAGATAATAAATCTCTCGGCCAGTTCCGTCTGGACGGCATCCCGCCGGCAATGAGAGGTGTTCCGCAGATCGAGGTTACCTTCGATATCGATGCAAACGGTATCGTTAATGTATCCGCAAAGGATCTCGGAACAGGCAAAGAGCAGCACATCACCATCACATCCGGCACCTCCATGTCCGATGATGATATCGAGAGAGCTGTTCAGGAAGCTGCCAAATTCGAGGAAGAGGATAAGAAACGCAAAGAAGGCATCGATGCCCGCAACGACGCTGACGCACTCGTATTCCAGGTTGAGAAAGCTCTGAAAGAGGTTGGCGACAAGGTATCCGAGAGCGAGAAAGCCGGCGTAGAAGCTGACCTCAACGCACTGAAGGATCTCCTGTCCAAGACTCCGGCAGACGCGATGACCGACGCGCAGATCACCGACATCAAGGCAGGCAAAGAGAAACTGATGAATTCTTCTCAGGCACTCTTCACAAAGATGTATGAGAATATGCAGCAGAACCAGCAGGGCGGCCCGAATCCGGGAGCAGGCGCAGGTCCGCAGGGCGGCGCAGGCGCAGCCGGTGCAGGCAGCAACGACGATGTTGTAGATGCCGATTACAAAGAAGTCTAAAGAATAAATGATAGTGTGAGCTGTCCGCAGGGCTGTATGTACAGCTTCTGCGGACAACTGTTTGGAGATAAAACATGGCTGAAAAAAGAGACTATTATGAAGTCCTCGGCGTTGACAAAAACGCGGATGACGAGACTCTGAAGCGTGCTTATCGCAAGCTCGCCAAGAAATACCATCCGGATATGAATCCGGGTGATAAAGAGGCCGAAGAAAAGTTCAAGGAAGCCAGCGAAGCGTACGCGGTCCTGTCCGACGCGGAAAAACGGCGTCAGTATGACCAGTTCGGTCATGCCGCGTTCGAAAACGGCGGAGGCGGCGCAGGCTACGGCGGCTTTGATTTCAACAACATGGGTGATATCTTCGGCAGCATGGGCGGCTTCGGCGATATTTTCGGCGATCTGTTCGGCAGCGGAACGAGAAGCGCGAACAACGGACCGAGAAGAGGCGCAAGCCTTCGTGCCGTTGTCCATCTGACTTTCCAGGAGGCTGTTTTCGGCTGCGAGAAGGAGCTGGAGCTTACGCTGAAGGATACCTGTAAGACCTGCGGCGGCAGCGGAGCGAAGCCGGGAACATCCCCGGAGACCTGTTCTACCTGTCACGGTACCGGTCAGGTGCGTCGTACCCAGCAGAACCTGTTCGGCATGATGCAGAGCGTTATTTCCACCTGTCCGGATTGCGGCGGCACCGGTAAGGTGATCAAGGACAAATGTCCGGACTGCGGCGGTACAGGCTACACATCGAGCCGCAAGAAGATCAAAGTTACGATCCCCGCGGGCATCGATGACGGACAGAGCATCCGTATCCGCGACAAAGGCGAGCCCGGCATCAACGGCGGTCCGAGAGGCGATCTGCTCGTACAGGTAGCGGTCGAGAGACATCCGATCTTCCAGAGAGAAGGCGTCAATATCTTCTCGACGGCACCGATCACCTTCGCGCAGGCGGCACTCGGCGGCGACATCCGCATCAGTACCGTGGACGGCGATGTGATCTATACCGTAAAGGCCGGTACACAGACCGATACAAGGATCAGGCTTCGTGGCAAGGGCGTTCCGTCGATCCACAACAAGAGCCTTCGCGGCGACCAGTACGTCACACTGATCGTCCAGACGCCGACAAACCTGAACAAGGAGGCGAAGGAGGCGCTCAAGGCCTTTGATATCGCCTGCGGAAACGGCGATCCCGACGAGGACGAAAAAGGGAAAAAGAAGAAAAAAGGGTTTCGTGAAAAGATGAAAGAGGCTTTTGACGAGAACTGATAATACTGGACAGAGTGTATGATTCGTGAGCGTCATATGCTCTGTTTTTCTGCTGTTTTCTTATAGAATATGTGTTATGATGGGTAGATGGAAATCGGGCGGAATGGAGGAACGAATTATGAAATGGAAGAAATACAGATTGAAAACCAAAGAGGACGTCGAGGATATCGTGATCTCCACTCTGTATGAATGCGGCATTGAGGGCGCGGAGATCGAGGATAAGATCCCGTTGACGGCTAAGGAGAAGGAGCAGATGTTCGTGGATATTCTGCCGGATCTCCCGGATGACGACGGCATCGCGTATCTCAACTTCTATCTGGATCCCGAGGAGGACACCGAAGCGGTCCTTGCAAAGGCGCGGGAGGCCCTTGAGGAGCTGCGCAGTTTTTGCGATATCGGCGAGGGAACGATCGAGGAATCCGAGACAGAGGATAAGGACTGGGTCAACAACTGGAAACAGTATTTCAAGCAGTTCTATATCGACGATATTCTGGTCATTCCTTCCTGGGAAGAGGTGAAGGAAGAGGATAAGGACCGGATGATCCTGCACATCGATCCCGGTACGGCCTTCGGAACCGGCATGCACGAGACCACACAGCTCTGCATCCGCCAGCTGAAGAAATACGTGATGCCGGGCTGCGAACTCCTCGATGTGGGAACGGGCAGCGGCATTCTGTCGATCATTGCCCTGAAGCTAGGCGCGGGTCATGCGCTCGGAACCGATCTGGATCCGTGCGCGGTTCCGGCGGTCGAGGATAACAAGGAGGCGAACGGCATTCCGGCGGAAGCCTTCGATATGCTGATCGGAAATATCGCGGATGACAAGGCGGTGCAGGACAGAGTGGGCTATGAGAAGTACGACATCGTGATCGCCAACATTCTGGCGGACATTCTCGTTCCGATCACACCGGCCATCGTTCCGGCACTGAAGAAGGACGCGTACTACATCACCTCCGGTATCCTGGAGGGACAGGAATACAAGGTTCTGGATGCCTGCAAAAACGCGGGACTCGAGATCGTAGAGGTGACAAAGCAGGGCGAGTGGATGTCGGTGACGGCAAGGAAGCGTGGATAGTTTATGTACAGGTTTTTTGTAGACAGGGACAGCATCCGTGACGGCTCCGTGCGGATCACCGGTGAGGATGTCAATCATATCCGGAATGTTCTCCGTATGAAGCCGGGTGAGACGATCCTCGTTGCCTGCGGCGACGAATGGGAGTACACCTGCACCGTTGAGACGCTGGAGGAGACAGTCGTCACGGCAAAGATCGAAGACGCGCAGAAACCGGGCAAGGAGCTGCCGTCCCGCATCTATCTGTTTCAATGTCTGCCCAAAAGTGATAAAATGGAGACCGTTATTCAAAAAGCCGTCGAGCTGGGGGCGTACGAGATCATTCCGGTCGCGTCCAGGCGCTGCGTTGTCAAGCTCGACGCAAAGAGGAGTGAATCCAAGGTGCGCCGCTGGAACAGCATTGCGGAAAGCGCCGCGAAGCAGTCGAAGCGCATGATCATACCGACCGTGCATGACGTGGTGACCTACAAAGAGGCTCTGAACATGGCTGCGGAGCTGGATGTCAGACTGATCCCCTATGAGAACGCGGAAGGAATGAAGGGAAGCCGCCGCCTGATCGAATCGATCGGGCGCGGACAGTCCGTGGCGGTTCTGATCGGACCGGAAGGCGGTTTCGAGGAGAGCGAAGTAGAGGCGGCAAGAGAGGCCGGCTTTGCGGAGCTTACGCTCGGCAGGCGGATCCTGCGTACGGAGACAGCCGGCATGACGGCACTGTCCGTTCTGATGTTCCACCTCGAGCCGGACTGAGACGGCACATCTCGAGCCGGACTGAGACGGCACATCTCGAGCCGGACTGA
>JAXJTA010000194.1:0-4643 GCA_036309825.1 Eubacterium sp.
CAGTGAGGAAGAGCGCGTCGGTACACTGGTACAGGTAATGGACGGCTATTTCAACCAGGGTGCGCATCACCTGAACGTGAACGTATTCGGCGTAGAGAAACTGATCGATGCGATGGAGCATCCGGAGAAAGAAGAGTACGCAAACTTCACCATCCGTGTATCCGGTTATGCCGTTAAGTTCATCGACCTGACCAAGGAGCAGCAGATGGATGTAATCTCCAGAACCTGCCACGGTACACTGTAATGAACACAGCAGAACCTAATGTATCCGCGGAAAAAACTGCCGCACCGCTGACAGGCCGCGTGCACTCGCTGGAGAGTTTCGGCTCCGTGGACGGACCTGGTGTCCGCTATGTGATCTTTCTGCAGGGGTGCAACCTGCGCTGCCGCTTCTGCCACAACCCGGATACGTGGAGTCTCACCGGCACCAGTGTGCGGGAAATGACGGCCGATGAGCTGATCCGGACGGCATACCGTTATCGGACCTACTGGGGAAAGAACGGCGGGATCACTGTCAGCGGCGGGGAACCGCTTCTGCAGATCGATTTTCTGATCGAGCTTTTCCGCAAGGCGAAGGAGAAGAAGATCCACACGGTGCTGGATACCGCGGGACAGCCCTTCACGAGGGAGGAGCCGTTTTTCTCAAAGATACAGGAACTGATGAAATATACCGATCTGGTCATGCTCGACATTAAGCAGATCGATGACGCGATGCACCGGGAGCTGACCGGACGGACGAACAGCAACATTCTGGATTTCGCGAAGTGGCTTGATGAGATCGGAAAACCCGTCTGGATCCGTCACGTCCTCGTGCCGGGCGGCTCGGACAACGATGAATTGCTGCACCGGCTGCGCGCGTTCCTTGATACGCTGCACAACGTGGAGCGAACGGAGATCCTTCCGTACCATACGCTCGGCGCCTTTAAATGGAAGTCACTCGGCATTCCTTACCCGCTCGAGGGCGTGGATCCGCCAACGAAGGAGCGTGTGCGGAACGCGGAGGAGATCCTGGGGATCCGCTGACGGCTGGCGCGGTACGTGAGACTCTGGACGGAAGAAACCTGGGAATCCGCGGGATACACGAATATTACAATTGACACAAGGGGCACACAACTGGTAGGATTTCTACTGTTGTGTGCTTTTTTTTGTAGTAGAGGGAGAAATTACGTGTCAAAGAAAGAACTTACCAAGCGTTACATTGTTTTTGTTATCGGTCTGTTTATCAATGCTCTCGGCGTTGCCCTGATCACCAAATCAAATCTCGGAACATCCCCGATCTCCAGTATCCCGTATGTCCTGAGCCTGAAATTCAAGCCGACTCTCGGCATCTTCACCATTTATTTCAGCATCCTGCTGATCGTCCTGCAGATCCTTATTCTGGGAAAGAAATTTCAGAAATCCAGTCTTCTGCAGTTTCCGGTCTCCATTGCCTTCGGTTATTTCATCGATTTCTGCATGTGGCTCTTCACCTGGCTCAACCCGGAAAGCTACGTATCGCGCTTCGTATCGATCCTGATCGGCTGCATTGTCCTCGGCTTCGGCGTGTATATCGAAGTGATCGCCAATGTGGTCATGCTGCCGGGCGAGTCCTTTGTCCGCGCCGTGACGATCCGTTTTCACACGCAGTTCGGAAAAACAAAGATCGTCTTCGATACGACGATGGCGGTCTGCGCGGGTATCCTGTCCTTTCTGTTCTTCGGAAAATTGAACGGAATCGGAATCGGAACCATCATCGCCGCGCTTCTGGTCGGTTTCATTGCTCATCGATTTGGCAAATTCCTGCCCAAACTGCCGGATATCCTGTTTAAATAAATACAGTGCAAGCCGGTTCGTGACGCAGGCATACATTTCATGGAAATTCTGTTCGTAAGGTTGGGCGGTGCCCGCTGCATATGGAAAAACATAGAGACGGGAATTCTTATTTGATGTATAATGGTCATACAATTTATCAGAGTTTGAACGGTTGAAAGATGCTTCCGTTTGACAGAAAGGAGAAACTATGAAGGATGTTCAGGGTTTTTTCATGGATCTGATTACGAATAAAGTATTGATCTCCGCGCTCCTGGCATGGGCCGTGGCACAGGTCTCCAAAGTCCTGCTGGATGTTGTGAAGGGAAGCTTCACCGTAGACCGGCTTACGGGCAGCGGCGGCATGCCCAGTTCTCATTCCGCCACTTCGCTCGGCCTGATTACGGCGACAGCTCTTACCTACGGTGTCGGCGGCTTCGAGTTTCCGATGGCTTTCTTCTTCGGCATCATCGTCATCTATGACGCGATGGGTGTGCGCATGGAGACGGGGCGTGAAGCACAGGTATTGAACAAGCTCCGCGAGCGCGATCTTGCGGAGGGGAAGGAACCGCTCTTCAATAAACCGCTTCGCGAGAAGATCGGACATACACTTCCGGAGATCATTGTGGGAGGTCTGATCGGCATTGCCGCTGCACTGATCGTCTGCCTGGCGATCCTCGCATAATATAAATATTGATGGAATGTTCACAGATCATACACAGACTGAACATGGGAAGGACACAACTCACCCGTATACTATGAACCATAGAAACAACAAATTACTTTTTTCGTTTCTTTTTCATATATCCGGTGAGTAACCGGAATCTCCTTCCTTTATAAAAAAACGGCCGCTTGCTTGAGCGGTCGTTTTTTATTGGGGTTACAGGACAAAAGCGAGCCGGTGAAAAAACGTGAGCGTCCAGCGGCCGGGAATAGAGTTGTGAGCACAAACAAAGACCGATGCATTTCTGCACCGGTCTCTGTTTGTTAATTTAAAATGAGGGGGGAGATAGTGAGTGGTTAATCAACTATCTTGATACAAAGTATACAGAGTGAATGTGACAGAAATATGGATGCCGGCTAAAAGAATTATAAAATTTCTAAAATCAAAATTCAGAAACGGTGAAGATTGTTTTTATTTAGAACGCGCCGCGCTATTTTCATAAAATGCCTTCCGTGCTAGTATATTAGCCGACTGAACACATTTCGGCGCAGCAACATTTAAGTAGGAAGGTGAAACTTTGAAGTACATGAAACAGTTCACGATCATTCTGATCGTGACTTGCATCGGTGAATTTCTGAACCACTTTATCGATCTGCCGATCCCGGCGAGCATTTACGGACTCGTTCTGATGCTGATCCTGCTTGTGACGAAGGTCATCAAGCTGGAGAGCGTCGACAAGACGGCGGAATTTCTGATCGAGATCATGCCGGTGATGTTTATTCCGGCAGGTGTCGGGCTCATTACAGCCTGGGGTGACCTGAAGCCGGTCGTCATTCCGATCGTCATCATTTCAATCGTTTCAACGTTTCTGGTTATGGCCGTAACCGGTAAGGTCGCGGATTTCGTGATCGGCAGGGATGCGGAATCGAACGCGGAATCGTGGGCAAATGAGGAGTCGAGCGGAGATACGGAAGTGAATGCGGATGTGAACGTGGAATCAACCGCGAATGACGGGCTGAATGCGGACACAGAAGCGAATGCGGATGCGGGATTGAGCGCGAACGCGGAAACAAGTGCGGATACGGAGGATGAGAAAGTATGAGTGGAGAATTGATTCAGAGTTCTGCTACTGTCGGTGTAGTCCTCAGCATGATCACATACGGACTCGGCGTGTGGCTTCGGGCAAAAACAAAGAAGGATTTTTTTAATCCTCTGATGATCTCGATCATTGTATGCATTGTTGTACTCAATGTTTTTCACATTGACTATGAGAGCTTTAACGCAAGCGCGAAATATCTGAGCTACCTGTTGACACCGGCGACGGTCGCTCTGGCGATCCCGCTGTACAAGCAGATGGCGATCCTGAAAAAGAATATCAAGGCGATCCTGATCAGCACGATCGCGGGCGCGCTGACTTCGATGGGATCGATCCTTGCCATGTCGATGCTCTTCGGCCTGTCTCACGAATATTATGTGACGATGCTGCCGAAATCGATCACGACGGCGATCGGCATGGGTGTATCCGAGGAGCTCGGCGGTAATGTGACGATCACGGTGGCGGTCATCATTATCACCGGTGTTGTGGGAAATATGATCGCGGCGAATTTCACCAAATTGATGCGAATCAAGAGTCCGATCGCAAGAGGTCTGGCGATCGGATCTGCCTCTCACGCGATCGGTACGGCGAAAGCGATGCAGATCGGTGAGATCGAGGGCGCGATGAGCAGTCTGGCGATCGTTATTTCCGGCCTGCTTACCGTGGTCGGTGCGTCATTCTTCGCGATGGTGAGGTTTTGAGATTTTCCCGGGAAGACAATTTAGAGATGTAACTGCGGGGCAGGAATAATAAGTAGATATGATGTGGAAGGAGAAGGCAGATGCTGGAAAAAGGAGTCAAAGGAAAACTGACACTGACCGTCACGGAAGAGATGACGGCGAAAGTAATGGGAAGCGGCGAACTGTCGGTTTTTGCAACACCGTGCATGATCGCGTTAATTGAAAAAACGGCGTGGACGAGCGTGGCGCCGTACCTTGCCGAGGGAGAGGGAACCGTCGGAACGCTGCTGAACGTGCAGCATACGGCACCGACCCCGGTCGGCATGCAGGTGACCTGCGAGACAGAGCTCGAAGAGGTCGACAGGAGACGCCTGGTATTTCGTGTGAATGTTTACGACGAAGCCGGAACGATCGG
>JAXJTA010000195.1:0-3100 GCA_036309825.1 Eubacterium sp.
GCCGACGACTACATGACCAAGCCGTTCTCACCGAGTGAGCTTGTAGCGCGCGTAAAGGCCCATCTGGCGCGTTATGACCGCCTCATCGGCAGTGGTAAGCCTGCCAACGATATCGTGGAAATAAGGGGCATTAAGATCGACAAGACGGCACGCCGCGTGTGGGTCAACGGGGAGGAGAAGACCTTCACCAATAAGGAGTTCGATCTGCTGACCTTCCTGGCGGAGAACCCGAATCACGTCTATACCAAGGAAGAACTCTTCCGCGAGATCTGGAACATGGACTCCATCGGCGATATCGCCACCGTCACCGTACACATCAAGAAGATCCGCGAGAAGATCGAATTCAATACCTCCCGCCCCCAGTACATCGAGACCATCTGGGGCGTCGGCTACCGCTTCAAGATCTAAGCGATATAGGGCGGCTGTGAAATTTGCGATGCATGCTTGCATGCAGGAGCATAATTTCATATGCCGTCCTAACGGATATGAGCATGGAGCACGATAGTGCGGAATGCGAATGTCCGTAGGATTGCGAGAGCGCGAAGCGCGGAGCAATCCGTATATCGCGTGTTAAAGACAGCACCATGCTTGCATGAGGTGCTGTCTTTTTACGCGCGTATAAGAGTGCAACGGAGCGAAAAACGGGCACTGCCATTTCGGCAGTGCCCGTTCTTTTATAGAAGGAAAGCAAAATGAGTCGTTTGGAATGCATCAGCCCTTGACGCCGCCTGCGGTAACGCCGCCGACGATGTACTTGGAGAGCAGCAGGTAAACGATGATTACCGGGAAGATCGAGAAGGCGATCATTGCGTAAACCTGGCCCATATCGAACTTCAGCCAGTCTGCGGAACGCAGCTGCGCGATCAGTACCGGAAGCGTCTTCATCGTATCCTTGTGCAAAGTCAGGGACGGGATGAAGTAGTTGTTCCAGCTGCTTACGAAAGCGAAGATCGCCTGTACGGCAATCGCCGGTTTCATCAGCGGAAGGACGATATGGTTGAAGATGTGGAACTCACCGGCGCCGTCGATGCGGGCTGCCTCGATGAGGGACATCGGTAAGGTACTCCTCATGTACTGGATCATATAGAAGAAAACGACCGGAGCCGCGATCGACGGAACGATCAGCGGAATGAAGTTATCTTCGAGTTTCATGGCGCCTACCAGTTTCAGGAAACCAAGAGCGGTAACCTGTGTCGGGATCATCATGATTGCCAGGATGAAGGTGTAGATCACGTTTTTGAACTTAAAGTCGTAAGCGTGGATCGCGAATGCCGTCATCGTGGAGAAATAGGTGCTGATCAGTGCGCTGACACCGGCTACGATGAAGCTGTTCAGCATACCTCTGACAACCGGAAGGGTGCCCTTGAACAGGTTCTGCATATTGGTGAGCAGATATCCGCCGGGTACGGAGGTAAAGCCCTTGGTCAGTGCCGCGTGGCTTCTTGTCGCGTTAATAAACAATACATAGAACCAGAAGAGGCAGAGGATCGAGAAGATGATCAGAACGACGTAGGCGATCACTCTGTTGACTTTTGTTGCACTGCTTTTTTCTTTCTTTTCCATCAGTTATGCCTCCTCAATGCTTTTTGTGATCTTTCGGATCAGCGGTAACCTTGAATACGATCAGGCTCAGAACCGCCGTGATAATAAACAGGTATACGGAAAGCGCACCGCCGAGGCCGTAGTTTTTGCTGTACAGATGCTTATTCAGGAACATGATCAGAGTCATGGAGGAACGCATCGGGTCACCGGATCCGTTTGTGAGGATCTGCGGTACATCGAACATCTGCAGGCCGCCGATCAGAGATGTGATCATTACATAGATCAGAATCGGTTTCAGCAGCGGAAGCGTGATGCGGAAGAAGATCTGCGTGGATGTCGCTCCGTCTACCTCAGCCGCTTCGAAGAGGGAGGTGTCGATACCCATCATACCTGCCATCAGAAGGATCGTCGTATTACCGAACCACATCAGGAAGTTCATGAAGGCGATCAGTGTTCTGGTTGCCCATATGCTCGAGAAAAACTTAAACGGCTGCTGCAGGATCCCTGCCTGAATAAGCAGCGAGTTGATCGGGCCGCTGTCCGAGAACAGGGTGAAAAACAGCATCGCGAAAGCGGAAGCCATGATCAGGTTCGGCAGGTAGATCACTGTCTTGAAGAAGCGCTGTCCTTTCAGACGGAGCGCCGGGTTGGTGAACCATGCGCCGAGAAGAAGCGATACGAGGATCTGCGGAACGAAGCCCATGACCCACATGATCATCGTGTTGCCCGCGTAGATCAGGATATCCTTATCCTGGAGCAGCTTGCCGAAGTTCTTCAGACCTACAAAGTTCGGGCCGATCTGTGTCAGACCGGACATATAGTTCTCAAAGAAGCTGTTGTAGATCGTGGAGATCAGCGGAATCAGCTGGAAGATTACGAATACTGCGAAGAAGGGGATCAAGAAGATATATCCCCATATATTGAAACGGGAGATGCGTCCCGCTTTTTTTCGAACTTGTGTGTTTTCTGCGGTTTTTGCCATACATTTCCTCCTACCCGCCGCTGCGGATCTTGTAATAAGGAGCAGGGCCTGGGTGAGTGGTGCCATATAAACAACCTGCCCGGCCGCGAAGGCCGGGCAGGCACATCAGGCAGCTGCTTTAGCATTACAATTATTTGGTTGATGCAGGATTGCAGCTGCGACCCCTCATTTACATGTTACGAAATATTAGTAGGTAAGTTCCGGATATTTCTCAACAACTGCTTTGTCGAACTGCTCAAGAGCTTCGTCATAAGTAGCGTTGCCTTCGAAGTAGTTCTTCATAGCTTTCTGGAACTCTTCTACGCAGCCCTGATCGTAGTTGCCGTTGTTGCTCATGTCGATAGTCTGAACGCCTTCACAGAAGAGCGGCAGCGGGTTCTGTCCGCCGAGGACATCGAATGCGTAGGAATCATCCTGTGCAGCTGCTTCCATAGCCGGTTTGTTGTTTACGAAGTCGTTGTCTGCTTTAACGATCTCAGTCATGATATCTGCATCACAGGTCATCTTTCTCATGATGTCTGCAACGAGGTCTTTGTCATCTGTTTCCTGAGTAGCACAGATCCATGTGCCGCCCCA
>JAXJTA010000196.1:0-2231 GCA_036309825.1 Eubacterium sp.
CAGCGGAACGCATCATGATTGAAAAAAGCGCGCGTAGCAGCGGAACGCCACATGATTGAAAACGGGCGCACACACAGGTCTGAGCAGAAACAGGAATCAGGGAGACGGGCTATGGATTTTAACAGAATTTTTGAGGCAGAAACGAGAAGGGATCCGGACCGTGTCGTTGCGGAATTTGTGGACCGCCGTTATGTGTTGACGGCAGCGGATCAGGACAGATACAGTTATCGGTACGCGCTTTTTTTGAAGAGCTTAGGCATCAGCGCCGGTGACAGAGTAGGACTCTGGATGGGCAATTGTCCGGAGATGCGCATGGCTGCGGCAGCGTGCCTTCGGCTCGGGGCGGTCATGGTCCTTTTCTCCGTGATGGATGGCGCAGCACGCATTGAGAAGATGGCGGCGCAGTGCGATCTTCGCGTGATCCTTTACGATTCCCATGAGAAAAATATTGCATCCGGTCTGAAAGCGGAGAGCGCGGATACACTGAGGGACAGCGTGCATCCGGTCGATGTCGACAGATTCCGGTTTGCGGCGGGGATGCGACTGCCTTTTGAATTCGCATCGCGCAGCGGAAAGAGGGAGAGACTGTCCTACGAATACGCGCCGACCGACGTGACGGATATTATCTTCACCTCGGGTTCGACCGGGGAGAAGAAACCGGTGGAAAAAACGTTTGCCGATCGCTTCGGAAGCCGTGCCTTCGCCATCGGAAGAAAGATCATCAACGGGATGAACGGACTTAGCGGCCGGAACAGCCTGTCGGTCTTCCATGTGATGCCCTACTACCACCTTTCCGGTTTCATGACCATGCTCATAACACTGTCCGGGTATCGGATAACGGAACTTACCATGGAGCGCTTTAATCCGAAGACGGCAGCGGAATATTTGAAGAAGCACCATGTATCGATCTTTTTCATGACCCCGACGGAGCTGTATCGCACCTGCCTGCAGCTGGACGGCCCGACACGCGGAATGCCGGCAATAGCGATCGCCGGCGGCGAGGCCATGAACAGACATATACTATCGACGATCCGGCAGATGACGGACATCTCGTTCCTCTATGTGCCCTACGGATCAACGGAGGCGGGCAATATCTCCGGCGTGATCTTTGAACTGCGTCGCGCATCCGCGAAACTTCAAATGCTGAAAAAACTGCTCGTCAGCCTGCAGCTTATCGGCAATCCTGTCGGCGCAGAACTGGCGGATGATGCAGGAGCGGACGGCAATCCGGTCGGTGCGGAACTGGCGGATGATGCAGGAGCGGGAGCGGACGGCAATCCGGTCGGTGCGGAACTGGCGGATGATGCAGGAACGGGAGCGGGCGGAGATCCGGTCGGGACAGAGCGGACGAATAAAGCGGGAACCGGCGGATTTCCTGTCGGCATGAAGAACCTGGGGAAAAAGGTACTGATCCTGAAGCCGGATTCCGATGAAGATCTTCCGGAAGGAGAGACAGGTGAGATCTGCGCTGTTGCCGCAGACGGATCGATCGTGCGAACGGGGGATCTCGGCTACCGGCGCGGCGGCCTCCTGTATATGACGGACCGCATCAGCAATCTGATCAATCGAAGCGGGGAGAAGATCTCGCCTCTTCCGATCCAGGACGCGCTTCGGACGCTTCCCGGCGTGACGGACGCCTATGTTTGCGGCGCAGCGGATCCCGAGTATGGTGAGAAGATCCGCGCCTATCTGGAAACGGGACTGTCCGGGGAGGATTGCCCGTCCGAAGAAGAGATCCGGGAGCGGATGAAGCAGCTACTGCCAAAAACGGAGCGGCCGGGGGAGTACGTTTTTCTCGATCACTTCCCGCTGAACGCCAGTGGAAAAACGGATTACAAGAGGCTTCGGGAGGAAATAATCGATAAGAAATGACTGGTTATTCATTTTATTAACGAGATATGCGGAAAATTCGGGCGAGGCGAACCTTGCCCGAAATTTTTTTGCCGAAATGGCGAATCAAAGGGGAAAACATACGTAAAACCTGCATAAAAATGTTGAATAATATTCAACAAATAGTATAATGAATAAAGTATGTCCGTAGATATTGCGGCTGCACACAGAAACAGGCGAATAAAAGTGAAATAAAGGAGTAAGAGATTATGAACAGATATCCGGAACTTCAGGGAAAACGTGTTGTCATCACAGGCGGCGGAAGCGGCATCGGCCAGGCTACAGCCAAGAGATTCGCAGACGAGGGTGCTAAAGTTGTGATCTTCGATATCAATCAGAAG
>JAXJTA010000197.1:0-2246 GCA_036309825.1 Eubacterium sp.
CCGTATGACGGAGAGGATGACGATTACGTACCGGAAGGCGCGACAGAGCTCAACAGCGCCGATGAGGATGATGATCCTTCCGACGGCAAGACAAGAACCTTCCGCCGCGGTTTTTTCACAAATTTGTTCTCCGATGCAAAAGAGGATGAAGCTTTTGACGAAGAGGATGAAGCCGGCGATGAGGAGACGCCGGAAGACTCCGCGGATGAGGCGGAAGACAGCGAAGAGTAACGAATAAACGCATATCATACCGGCACAGTAAGTTTTTACGAGTGACAGAGGGAGAAAGGAGGATACATGGACGCTATTATCGGATGGCTGCAGATCAATGTGCTTACATGGCTCAAACCGCCGAAGGCGATCGAGCCGATCGATATCGTACAGATCCTTCTTCTGTCGTATCTGGTGTACCGGCTTATCGCCTGGATGAAAAATACCAGGGCCTACACGCTGATGCGCGGTATCCTGTTCATCATTGCCTTTGTGGTCATTGCCCATATTCTCCGTATGGAGGTCATTGTATGGCTTCTCAACAACCTCAGTGTTGTAGCGATTACGGCAGTTATCATCATCTTCCAGCCCGAGCTTCGAAAGGTGCTGGAGAAGATGGGACACAGCAATGTATTTTCCTCACTCTTATTTTTCAACCGTTCGCCGGATGATAACAAGCGATTCAGTGATCACACGATCAATGAACTGGTGCGCGCCAGCTTTGAAATGGGCGAGGTGAAGACCGGTGCCCTGATCGTGGTGGAGAAAGAAACGAGACTGGAAGAGTATGAGAAGACCGGTATTCCGATCGATGCGGTCGTGACCGGACAGCTCCTGATCAATATCTTTGAACACAACACACCGCTTCATGACGGAGCGGTCATCATCCGATATGACCGTGTGGCGGCGGCAACCTGCTACCTCCCGCTTTCGGAAAATATGGATCTGAGCAAAAAACTCGGAACCAGACACCGTGCCGGCGTCGGCATCAGCGAGGTCAGCGATTCACTGACGATCATTGTATCCGAGGAGACCGGCAGCGTATCCTACGCTATGAACGGACGTCTCTATGCGGCTGTTTCGCCAAATCAGCTCCGCATGGCTCTGCAGGATGTGCAGACACTCTTCAGGAGCCGGAGAAGCCGGGAGAGGGGGATGCTGTGAAGGGATTCAGAAGTTTTTGGAAGATGCTGCGGAATAACCTGGGACTGAAACTGATCTCTGTCCTGATCGCCGTGGTCATCTGGTATGTTGTCATCGACGTGAATGATCCGGTCGAGACGACCACCTATAATGTACGAATCACCGTAGTGAATGATTCCTATATCGCAAACGGTAAGCAGAGCTACAGGATTGACGATGCCTACAAGACGGTCACCGTCTATGTAAAGGGCAATCGTTCCGAATTGAAGGATATCTCCAATGATGATATTACGGTCAACGCCGACCTGACGCAGATCGTAAGTCTGGACAGCGATCCGGTCATGGTTCCGCTGTCGGCGACGATACCCGGCGTATCCGCCACCAATATTACGCTTTCGAGGACGGCGATTCCAATCACGATCGAACAGATCGCGAGCAAGGAATTCGCTGTGACCGTAGATACCGGCGATTCCATGCCGGGCAAAGATTATGAGGTCGGTTCTGTCACACCGGATCCGGAGCAGATCGTTGTGAACGGTCCGGAATCGATCATCAATGTGATCGACAGCGTCATCGCTAGAATCGATGTAACGGGTATGACACAGGACGGCACAAGGGAAGCCACACTGGTACTGATCGACAAAAACGGCGATGAAATCTCGCAGGAGACGATCGAGGACGATCTGACCTTTGACGGCGGAGTACCGGATGTTACGGTTACCGTCGATCTATGGAAAAAACTCAGCGGTGTAGGGCTTAATGTAAATTACAGCGGCACGCCGGAAGAAGGGTACCATGTAGAGGAGATCAATACGACGCCGGAGACGATCTCTGTCGTCGGGGACGAAGCGGTGATCACGAATCTGATCAACAACGGAAGCGAGATCAGCATCCCCGCGGAGATGATCTCGGTAGAGGGAGCGACCCAGAATGTAACGGCGGAAGTACAGCTGGCGGATGTTCTGCCCTCGAATCTGCGGGTGGCGAAAAACGCGCCGGAGACGGTAACGGTAACGATTGCCGTACTTTCCGATGATTCCAAGGATCTGGAAGTAGATGTCGATGATATCGTGATCGAGAATCTCGCCAGTGATCTGACCGTATCCTATGAC
>JAXJTA010000198.1:0-8036 GCA_036309825.1 Eubacterium sp.
CATCGGCAGTATCCGCATCGGCAGTATCCGCATTCGCGGCATCCTCTCCGATGTCCTCGTCGTCTGCGGTCGCGGCCGGTTCCGTGTCATCGGCACCTGCGTCATCGATGTCTGCCTCAACGGCGTCGTCCTCTTCGGCGTACTCATCATCCGCCATCAAAGCAGGTTCCGTGGCGTAAGTGTCCTCCTCAGCAGTCAAATCTTCGCCTGGTTCGACACCATCGTCTACGGCATCCGCGTCCTCAGCAGCCACATTCAGGATCTCCTCTTCCTCCGGCATCTCTTCGGCATTTTTATTCAGTTCAAAAGGATTTTTCTTTTCTTCGCTCATAAATTATCCGAAAGGGAGGCTCCGCCCGACAAGCGGCAGCAGCCTCCCCGAATTTGTTCTCTGTTTGAGTGTTTCTTAGTGTATTTCTTCGATCTCTCTGACGGAGATCGCTGCGGATATCCTCCGCATTACCGACCGGAAATTACTTTCCGAGCCATGCTCTTATCTGCTCCAGAATACCCTCTGTATCGAGTTTGTATTTGTGCAGCAGCTCGAGTGCCGGGCCGGACTCACCGAAGGTGTCCTGAACACCGATACGGAGGACCGGAACCGGCTGCTTCTCCGCGAGTGCTTCGCAGACAGCGCTTCCAAGGCCGCCCAGTACAGAATGCTCTTCCACGGTGATGACTTTGCCGGTCTTCTTCGCGGAAGCGGCGATCAGTTCGCTGTCGAGCGGTTTGATGGTATGAATGTTGATCAGCTCCGCATTGATTCCTTCCTTGGCAAGTTCATCACATGCCTCGATCGCGTAGCCGACCTCCAGGCCCGTAGCCACGATCGTAACATCTGTGCCCTCGCGAAGAACGATGCCTTTGCCGAGTTCAAATTTGTAATCCGGTCTGTCATTGATGACCGGAACAGCCAGACGGCCGAGTCTCATATAGACCGGTCCCTGATGTTCGTAGGCAGCTTTTGCGGCAGCCTTCGCTTCAATATCATCGGCCGGATTGATAACGACCATGCCCGGGATCTCACGCATCAGGGCGAGATCCTCGATACACTGATGCGTCGCGCCGTCTTCACCGACGGAGATGCCCGCATGAGACGCACAGATCTTAACGTTCAGACGCGGATAACCTACAGAGTTTCTGATCTGCTCATAAGCTCTGCCTGCGGCAAACATGGCAAAGGTCGACGCAAACGGAACCTTTCCCGTTGTGGAGAGTCCTGCGGCAATGCCGATCATGTCGGCTTCCGCGATACCGCAGTCAAAGAAGCGGTCCGGGAATGCTTTCTTGAATGTGCCGGATTTGGTAGCCGCTGCCAGATCCGCATCCAGAACGATGATATCCTCGTGTTCTTTTCCGAGCTCTACAAGCGCATTGCCGTAACTGTCACGGGTTGCGATTTTCTTTACTTCTGACATAAGCTTTCGGCCTCCTCTTTCAGTTCTTTCATAGCAATTTCATACTCCGCGTCATTCGGTGCCTTGCCGTGCCAGCCCACCTGATTTTCCATATAGGAAACGCCTTTTCCTTTTACGGTCTTGCAGATGATCGCCGTCGGCATACCTTTGACGGTCTTTGCCTCTTCGAAAGCGGCCCGAAGCTGTTCCATGTCATTTCCGTCAGCGACGTTGATCACATGGAAATTGAATGCCTCGAATTTCTTGTCGATCGGATACGGGGAGTTGACTTCCTCGACGGATCCGTCGATCTGCAGGTTATTGTTATCTACGATCACACAGAGATTGTCGAGATGATGAGAACCCGCGAACATGGCAGCCTCCCAGACCTGACCTTCCTGGATCTCTCCATCGCCGAGCAGCGTATATGTGCGCCAGTTCTCATTGGAAATTTTCGCGGAAAGTGCCATTCCGACAGCTGCGGAAATGCCCTGTCCGAGCGATCCGCTGGACATATCAACGCCCGGGATGTGCTTCATATCCGGGTGTCCCTGCAGATAGCTTCCTGTATGACGAAGAGTCAGAAGATCCTCTCTCGGGAAATATCCGCGCTCAGCGAGTGCAGCGTAAAGTCCCGGTGCGGTATGTCCTTTGGAAAGAACGAATCGGTCTCTGTCTGCTTTCTTCGGATCCTTCGGGTCAATGTTCATCTCTTCATTGTACAGATAAGCAAAAATATCTGCAGCGGAAAGGGAGCCGCCCGGATGGCCGGCTTTTGCGGAATGTAAAGAGCTGACAATATCCTGCCGGATCTGATTTGCTTTTTTCTGAAGCTCTAAAATCTCCATTATTACTGGTTTCCTCCTTCAATGTGTCCCTATAAGTAAAAAATCTATGCAGCAATGCCGACATGCCCTCTGCCTACGGAAAAAAACGTCATCCTTACAGATCGACCCTTCCTTCCAGGGCTCTCAGCAGTGTTACCTCATCAATATATTCCAGATCGCCGCCGACCGGAACGCCGCTTGCGATTCTGGTGACGCGGATGCCCGTCGGCTTGATCAGCTTGCTGATATACATAGCTGTTGTCTCGCCTTCCAGACTGGAGTTGGTCGCAATGATCACCTCGTCCACATCCTCCTGCAATCTCTGGATCAGCTCCTTGAGCCGGATATCCTCCGGTCCGATTCCGAGCATCGGAGAGATCGCGCCGTGAAGTACGTGGTATACGCCGTCGTACTTCTGTGTTTTTTCATAGGCGGCAAGGTCCTGCGAATGTTCAACGACCATGATCTGCCGGTGATTTCTCGCAGGATTCGCGCAGATCGGACAGACCTCTCTGTCGGTGATCGTGCCGCAGATCTTACAATACCGCACATTCTGTTTTGCCTGGGTGATCGAATCGGCCAGATGTGTGACCTGATCGGCAGGCATATTGATAATATGAAAAGCCAGCCGCTGTGCCGATTTCGGACCGATTCCGGGAAGTCTCCCGAGTTCCTCGATCAGCTTGCTGATATGGCTGCTGTAATACTCCACGATGTAACTTCCTCCTGTGCCGAACGATTCGGGATCAGAACGGAAGTCCGCTGAGGCCGCCCATTCCCATGCCGCCGGTCATCTTGCCCATCATCGATGCCTGTGCTTCATCGACCTGTTTCATTGCTTCATTGACTGCAGCAACGATCAGATCCTCCAGCATTTCTACATCTTCCGGATCAACGGCTTCCGGATCGATCTTGACCTTGGTCAGTTCCTTCTTGCCGTTTACGGTCACTTCGATCGCGCCGCCGCCGGCAGCGGAAGTGAAATCCTTCTCTTCCATTTCCTTCTGCTGTTCTTCCATCTGACGCTGCATGCGCTGTGCCTGCTTGAGCAGATTATTCATATTTCCCGGCATACCGCCCGGGAAGCCTCCACGTTTTGCCATTTGTTTCCTCCTGTAATCTTACTTTTCGGATATCCTTATTATGATCTCCGTATCGGAAAGCATTGCAAGCGATATCGCTGTATCATATCTCTGAATCAGATATCCTCATCGAATTCCTCGGGATCGTCAAATTCTTCCTCCGACCCGTCGAATGTATCGAAATCCATGCCGACTCTCGAACCGATCAGTTCCTGCACCGGAATATCGTTGAGCTGAACGTCCGTCTGTCCGGTGGATACCGCCTTGAATTCGACCGAGATGTTTTTCTGCAGAACTTCACGGATCGTATCGAGGATCAGTGCTTTCGAATCCTCTGTATTGGCATATTCCCGTTCCGTCGCGCCGTCGAGTGTTACATAGATCACGGGATTTCCCGTTCTGCCGTCGTACTGCGGAACCTTCTGTGTCTTCCATGCCTGCATCAAGACGCCCTGAAGAGGTCCGCCGACACGGTCGATGATCTGTTTCCAACGTCCGGCGATCTCCTGCAGTTCCTCCGGTGCGGCCACCCGCGGCGGTTCTGCCGCATTCGCCTGTGCCTGTGCTGCAGCCGGCGCTGCGTTCATGCTGCCGAAGGCCTCGGGCCGAACCGCGATGCCTTCCTCTATCTTCTTCTCCAGCACACGGATCCTGTCCAGAACGCCCGAGAGATCGGTGTCCATCTGCGGCCGGCAGAGACGGATCAGAGCCGTCTCGACCAGGATCTGCTTCTGCGCCGCAAAGCGGATCTGACCGGAAAGGTCCGACATCAGCTTAATATAACGGATTAAGCTCTCGCGGTCAATCATTGTGCTCTCTTCTTTGAGCTGTTTTAGGTTTTCGGCGGAAACATCAAGCACATCCTCAAGGTCATCGGAACTTTGCACAAGCATCAGATTCCGCATATACCAGGTGAAGTCATTGACGAACTGCCCCATCTCCTTGCCGTTTTTGACACAATCCGCAAGGATCCGGATACTCCCCGACGCGTCGCCGTCGATGATGCGGCGAAGCAGACTGCTGAAGACTTCCGTATCCACGGTTCCCAGCACATCGAGGACCTTCTCATAGGTCAGTGTCTGCCCCAGATAAAAGGCAATGCACTGATCCAGAAGACTTAACGCATCTCGCATCGATCCGTCGGCCGCTTTCGCGACATAGCGGACGGCCTTCTCCTCGGCCTCCACGCCTTCCTTGGCCAGAAGCTCCTTCAGGCGGTCGGCGATCGTATCGATCGTGATGCGGTGGAAATTATATCGCTGGCAGCGCGACAGGATCGTCACCGGGATCTTATTGACCTCGGTCGTTGCCAGGATAAAAATGACATATTCCGGAGGTTCTTCCAGCGTCTTCAGAAGCGCGTTGAACGCGCCCGCGGAGAGCATGTGGACCTCATCGATAATATAGACCTTGTAGCGGCCCTGCGTCGGCCGGTAGGTCACTTCCTCCCGGATCTCACGGATGTTGTCGACACCGTTATTGGATGCCGCGTCGATCTCGATCACATTGGAAGAAGTTCCGGCGAGGATATTCCTGCAGGTATCACATTCATTGCACGGACTTCCGTCGACCGGATGCTCGCAGTTTACGGCACGGGCAAGGATCTTCGCCACCGTTGTTTTTCCCGTTCCGCGCGTTCCGCAGAAGAGATAGGCGTGCCCGATCCTTCCGGCCCTCAACTGGTTCTTTAACGTTGTAACAATATGATCCTGTCCTTTGACATCCTCAAATGTCGTCGGACGGAACTTACGGTACAGAGCCGTATAGCTCATGAAATAATGCTCCTTATCTTATCAGACTGTTCTGCCTCTTCTCCGTAATTTCCCGGGATCAAAGCATGCGGCTGATCCGATCAGTCGCCGAAGGAAATACCGATGCGCTTTGCATCCTGAATCTCCTGACAATCCGGATCAACACCTTTCAATTTACCCGCAACCTCACCGAGCGGTACCTTCTTGATCTTGCCGTTTACGAGAGCGACCATGTACCCGTACTCTTCCTTGAGAATGAGTTCGGCCGCTTCCGATCCGATGCGCGTGGAAAGGATACGGTCGTACGGACACGGACTTCCGCCTCTCTGTGTGTGACCCGGGACGGTCACGCGCAGCTCCATACCGGTCTCCTTCTGAATATCATCGGCGATCTTGTAAGAGATGGACGGATAGTGTTTTGCGATCTCCTCCATTTTCTTCTTCTGTTCCTTCTTCGGCAGAGCCGCATATTCCTTCGGGATCGCGCCTTCCGCTACCGCAAGGATCGTGAAGCCGCTGCCGCGCGCCTTACGACGGTTGATCGCCTCGATGACCTTTTCGATATCGTAGGGAATCTCCGGGATCAGGATGATATCCGCGCCGCTTGCGATTCCGGAATACAGGGTCAGCCAGCCGACCTTGTGTCCCATAACTTCAACGATGAACACTCGGTTATGAGAGGAAGCGGTCGTATGAATGCAGTCGATCGCCTCGGACGCGATATTGACCGCGCTGTAGAAGCCGAAGGTCATATCGGTGCCGTAGATATCATTATCGATGGTCTTCGGCAGATGGATGACGTTCAGTCCCTCTTCACGCAGCAGATTTGCCGTCTTCTGTGTGCCGTTGCCGCCGAGAATGACCAGGCAGTCCAGGCGAAGCTTGTGATAATTCTGCTTCATGGCTTCTACCTTGTCCAGACCGTTTTCATCCGGTGTACGCATCAGCTTGAAAGGCTGACGGGAAGTACCGAGGATCGTACCGCCTCGCGTAAGGATGCCCGAGAAATCACTCGAGGTAAGCATCCGGTAATCTCCGTAGATCAGTCCCTTATATCCGTTCATGAAGCCGTAGACCTCGAGCTCATCCAGATTGTTGGACAGCCCCTTTACGACTCCGCGCATCGTTGCGTTTAATGCCTGGCAGTCACCGCCGCTCGTTAATAAACCGATTCTTTTCATACTCTGACCCGCCTTTCCGTCTGTGTTGCAATATTATGTCCATAAAGTTCACTGCTTCTTTGCGCTCCCAAATTACGATTTGGAATTTCGCATACAGATTTATTATAGCCCATCGAAAAACATAGCACAAGAAAGATTGACTTTTTTCCTGCGATTCGGTATACTCGTTCTATCCGCGCAGCCGGGGAGTCAGCGGTTCCCTGCACCTGCAATCCGCTATAGCAGGGGTGATGCCGATCCGAGGACGAAACATTTCATAGCTGCCTTTTATAAGTGGCGTTGACGTCCGGGTCTTACGCAACGGAAATCTTCGAACCGTGTCAGGGTAGGAATACAGCAGCACTAAGGAGAACCTTTCGTGTGACGTGAGGCAGCCTGGACTGAGTTAACTGTAGAAGTAACGTTTGCGATGCCAGTTCGACGTGAGGCGCGCGGTTTTCATATGCCTTAGACAGACCCCTCCGGTCCGTTAGAAAAAACAGAGGCCTTTCGGTGCTTGCCACATTCATGGGGTGTACCGAAAGGTCTCTTATTGTTTGCGTTATTATTTGTATTACTGCTTACGTTTTTCTTCCAGATACGGAATCACCTGCGCGAGGGTGTCAAATTTCTCCGTATACATCCCGTCGACCGGCGTTGTATCCTTCTGGATATCCGGGATCATGATGACAGGAGTACCTGCCGCATATGCCGCGCGCACGCCGTTTCTCGAGTCCTCGAGAACCAGCACCTCGGAGGGTTCCACGCCGAGCTTCTCGCAGGTAAGCCGGTAAATATAAGGATCGGGTTTTGCGACCTTCACCATGTCTCCGGTAATAATGAAGGCAAAGTAATCCGGTGTTCCGGTGATCCGCAGATTATGCATCGTGTTTTCTCTTCCCGATCCGGTCGCGAGGACCATCGGAATGCCCGCGTCATGCAGATATTCCATCAGGGCAAAAAGCCCCTCCTTAACGGGAACGCCTTCCGCTGCCTTGATCTCGGCGAGCTTTGCGCGGTATTTTTTCTCAAAATCCTCGTAGGGAAAGTCCTTCCCGTACTTCTCATAGAAATACGCGATGCGGGAGGCTCTGTTCATGCCCATCGTGTGGTACAGATTATAGCCCATTGGCTCTCCCGCTGCCTCCGGTCCGACCAGATCCCAGGTTCTCTGGATCTGCTGTTCCGTCCCGAACATCAGACCGTCCATGTCGAAGATCACTGCCGCCGGCCATACGCGCTTTCCGTTTTCCGATCCCACTGTCATACCACGCTCGTGTGCTGGTATACCAGCTGCTCCTTCAAAGTCTCCGCCGCCTTATCACCGTTCATCAGGCGAACCAGTTCAAGGCCGAAGTCGACCGCCGCGCCGGGACCTCTTCCCGTTGTCACAAAGCCGTCCGTTACGACCGGCACCGCCTTCGGAGTTGCTCCCGCAAGCGTGCCCTCCATGCCCGGATAAACGGTCGCGTTCCTCCCTTTCAGGTAGCCGGACGCTCCGAAGATCGAAGGCGCCGCGCAGATCGCAGCCAGCCTTGTTTCCTTCGTATACTTTTCGTCCAGAAGGGCGCGAAGCGGTGCGTAATTCTTCAACGCCTGCGTACCCGGACCGCCGCCCGGAAGAACGAACAGGTCTCCGTCCGCATAATCATTCTCGTCAAAAACGGTATCCGTTCCGATCACGATCCCATGAGATCCGGTGATCTGTCTGCTTCCGGTGATCGATACGGTAACCACTTCATTTCCTGCTCTCCGGAGCAGATCGACCGGTGCGATCGCCTCGATCTCTTCCAGTCCGTCCGCAAAAAAGCTATAGATC
>JAXJTA010000199.1:0-6135 GCA_036309825.1 Eubacterium sp.
ATCGTGTCCCGTCCGTATCCCGTCGACACCACATTCTTCAGGTCTTCTCTCGTGATCCCCGCCATCTGCAGTGCCTCATCCAGCGCCTTTCTGGCGCCCTCCGCGGCTCCCGAGCCGGTGCGCATGACCGACCAGCCGACGATCTTACCGTTCTCATCGAGGATCACGGCGTCGGTACTTGCCGAGCCGCTGTCCACGCCTGCGGCAAAACGGCCGCTCCTGTTCTCTTTTTTCTTCTCTTCTTTCATATGTAGACTCTCCGCAAACGCATCCAGACGGGTCGCCAGCTGGCCTTCGCTCTGCTTCGTACCGTCGGTCTCGATCTTCAGGACCGGTGCGTCTCCTTTTGTTTTTTTCAGATCGGAATATTCAAAGCCATAGTAATCGCAGAATTTCATCGTGTGATAGATGATGCCGTTCGCGCCCTGCCCCAGTTGTTCACGCGGCGAGGCATCCGCCATCCGCATGCAGGGAACCTGATTCAGCAGCGCTGCCGCGTACTCTTCCACGAAATTTTCCGTCGTCACCTTCCCTTCGATCACACGGTTTCCCGTACAGGTATCATCAACGACCGGAACGGAGAAATGTGACCGGATCATCTCCCGCAGGTGGAGGCTGCTGTGCGCTCCCAGCAGGCTGATAAAGCCGTTTTTCTCATTTTCGCCGATGACCGTGTCCCGGCTGCTGCGCTTCTGCGCCTCCGTAACAAGAGGCTCCCCGGAACCGTTTCTGTCATCCTCCGTCATATGAGACCCCCCGGAACCATTTCTGTCTGCCTCGGGATCCGGCTCACAGCAGATCCCGCAGCCGGTCGATCCGGTCAGCGCGCGAACCGCTGCCGCAGCATCGAATTTCCTGCCGCTCTTTTCTTCGTATGCCCGGATCAGTTTGCTGAGTTCCCGCTCCATATGGCGAAGATCGGCGCGTCCCCGCTTATGCGGAAGATCCAGCAGATACAGAAAATCTGCATCCTTATGCACCTTCAGGATATCGTAGACACGGCGAACGACATCGCAGCAGTTCACCAGAATGATCTCACGGACTTTTGGATCCATCGCCGCTTCGAGAACACCTTTTCCGTAACCGCACATATTGGCATGGCCCAGACTTTCCGCGGTCTCGAAGGATTCCGCTGCCATCGATTCCAGTCGGACACATTCTTCGCCGAAGCCGGCAAAAAGCTCGACGGGACTGTATTTACACATATAGTAGATCATTTGTTTTCTCCCGCGGCATTCTGCGCAGCTTTCCTGTTCTCGAGCATCTCAATGAAGGCCTGCATCCGCGTTGCCACCTGGCCGTTGCTGGCATTTCCCGAATCACAGCCGTCCCCGTCAAGGATCAGCGTCGGATATCCGGCATTTTCCAGTGTGATACGCGCATTCTGGGCAGCCCCCAGTGTATGCTTGCACCCCCAGTGGCAGAAGTAGACGATGCCGTCCGCCTCGACTTCCCTGGCGATCTCGAGGCTTCTGGCAATACGACGGTCCGCCGTGCCGTTAAAGGCATCGTAGACGAGTCTAGCCGCCATTGCTTCGAAGGGTTTTTCCGGGTCTCTTTCGATATACGCATCATAGTTCATATCGCAGGCAACCACCTGGCAGCGCCTGCTGAAATTGAACGTGTCGCGTAAGTTTTTCTGATAATAGGGAATCGTGTGCATCCACAGCAGCCGGACTCCGGATGATTTCTCACAGTTCTTCAGATCGCGAAGCAGATGGCCGGAAAAGGCCTCCACATCCGGCTGACCGAGCAATACATGATTGCCGAAGACCTCATAGAGTTCATCGGTCAGATCGTTGGACAGATACCTGCCCCTCTTCGCCTTCTGGCAGGCAGCAAAATTTGCCATCGTGCGGTTTCCCGACGCGATACGGGCCTTCAGGTCCTCCATATTGAGCGGTCCCCTCGTCTCCTCGAGAAAGTCCGCAAAGTCTCGAAGCTGGTCAGCCACGTAGGCAACGCTGTCCTCGCTCACCTCCATCGGAACATCGACATAATAATGCGGGATCTGCCAGTATTCGGCAGCCTTGCGAAAGGTCAGATTGTTCGCGTCACAGGCAAGGGACGTATTGAAGACAAACTGCGGTTTCGGCAGTACACCGGAGAGGATCGAACCCAGAAGGATCTTGTGATAAGAACAGAAGGTCTGCGGGATCCCCGCCTCCTCCGCGTACTCCACAAAGCCTCTGTCCGCTGCCGCTCCTGTAATATAGCAGGCCATGGCTTCCGCCAGCATCGGATGGATCCCGTAGGTCTGCAGAAGTTCACAGGGCGTAAAAATGCTGACGAGCGCAGCATTTTCCGGATGTGCCATCGGATCGATGACCGCATCCATCGAGATCAGTGCCATCTCATTTCGCGCCGGGCTCAGGCCCTTCAGCGGAAATTTCGCGAGCTGGATCCTCTTACCATGATACGCCGCCAGCAGCATGTTTTTCACCGCGGTCGGATGATTCTCTATTCTGTTTCCGACAAAATTGCCGAACTTTGCTATAAGGTCCGCCATTATTTCTTCCCTTCCGACATGAGTTCCATATTTGCGTCATAGACGTTTCCGCTCACGGCATCGACCAGCCACTCCGCCATCGATAAGCCGGACTGTGTCCTGAAGAAGAACCGCTTCTGGCGGACTGCCGTATGCACGGTGCCGCCGTTGATCCCCCTGAGGTTCGCCCAGTCATAAATGAACATGCCGAACCGGGGCGTGATTGCCTTCAGATCTTTCAGCATATCACGCATCTGATTATTGAATTTGATCTGTACATCCAGATCGGTCGCGTACTTCTTGTTCGCGACGTCATTGTAATACGCGCTCAGGAGGTAATCTCTGGTCGAGCACGCGTAGAGATATTTCAGCCTGTCACCCCAGACGCTGTAAAGCTTCCTGTACCAGTCAACGGTCAGATTCGAAGAATGGATCGGCTCCCAGATCGCCTGATCCGCCTTCCAGACATCGCGTGCCGTCGTTCTCCACTTTCTGTACAAAAGCTGGCCGCTGTCTGACAGAAGCGTAACATTCGTACACTCCGGGTAGAAGAACTCGAGTATCGCCGGTGTCACCGCCGGAACCGCGAAAGCTCCCGCGCTGTCGCCCGCGATCAGAATCCTCTCAGGATTCCGGAAAAAAGAACTTCCGATCCTCATTCCCGACAGGAAGTTTTTGTATCCGTGAAAATGGAGGACCTGATCCGATCCGTCCTCTCCCTTATAGGCAAAATCCGAATTGCCCACATGGAAGTCCCCTGTCGCGTAGGTGATAATGATGAAATTCCAGCTGTCGAACGGATTCTTCGGATTGCCGATCTCCGTGATGCCGGTATTGATATTCATGATCTGCGTAAACGGCCGCAGATTATTCCAGTAGTAATTGGGAAGGCCCGCCGCGACCTTGCCGCCCGTAACCGGGCGCGCCGCCGTGTACTCATTCCACGCCACGCCTCCTCCGGAGAGAAAAACGCAGAGATTGCTTCCGAGTCCCTTCTTGATGTAGATATGATACTCCGAGCCGTCTCCCGACATGCCGTCCGGCACCATCACGCGGTACCACTCGAGCGGCTCCGGATCGCCTTCGAGAAGCGGCGCCTCATACTTTGATTCGATTCTTTTTCCGATGGCATTTTCCAGGAAGTCGCCGACAACGGTCATCGACAGCTTCCTCTTCGGCTGGTTTTCTAAATCAGGCATACGTTTTTCCCCGGCTCAGACATTGAAAAACTTCGACGATGCTTCCTTCATTTCTCTCGCGCGGAAGATCAATGTACCGAGGAACAGCACGATGATCGCCGCCTGCATGATAATGAAGGGCATGGGGAATTTGTTTTTGCCGCAGAAATACGGAATCAGCTGCAGGAACGATACCGCGGTATTCAGAATGATATACAGACTGAAATCGTCAAAGTGCATTCTGAGCGCCACGCCCACAATGATCGTCGCCACGATCAGGCCGCCAAAGCACGCCGGCAAAACCCAGATCACCGACCAGCCGTGATAATGTGTGAAAATGTCCACGATCACACTGACGATCATGCCCAGGTACACCTGATAGGTCATCATCTTCAGTACATTGTATCGATAGTAGCAGGTGATCGCGATATCGATGATGGCAAAAACGGCCGCTACCATTGCCAGTGGAATCCAGGTGAAATGGTCCTTGCCGAGGATCTTCATAGTGACCATCGTCACTTCAAAGGCCACAAACAGCAGCAGCGCGATGCGAAACATGGTCAGGCGCGAAAGTGCCGGCGCCTGGATGACCGGGAATGCCGGATTGTCCGGCGTACCGGTGACCGGTCCCCCGCAGAGCGGACAGCACGCCTTATTTCCACGAATTTGAATTTTACAATGTTTGCAGGATTGCATTATTTCACCTCCGCGTCATAATCATTTGTTGCAACTTCCACGTGTACGCCCAGTTCCGTGAGGCGCCGGAAGAAGTTCATGGCCACCCTGTGCTTGGTAAAGCTGGAGGTGATGCCGAAATTCATGTTGTCGCCGTATGTCATGATGACGATAAAAACGGTGCGGCAGGCCATAAATCCGGCAAAGCGGTCGATGTACGGAGCGATCTCCTTCGGCATATCGACCTTGCCGACGTTGGATACGGATGTTGTCACGCCGTTGCTGATCACATGGTTGACGAACTGCACACCTGCGTTTTTGACAAAGAGCGGGATCATCTTCACCGCCCAGTTGTGCTCAAGCTCCGCGAACGAATTCATCGTGCGGAAAATATTGTCCTCGGTCAGCTGTTCTTTAAATTCCCTGCTGATGTCCGGCAGAATACTCTCGATCGTTCCGTCGTAATGTGTCGGGTCGTAGTTGACCGTGATCACGCCGAAGAAGTTCCTGGTCGTCTCCGACGGAAAATACTGCCGCAGATTGACCGGGACATTGACCGCAATCTTCTCCTTGTAGCGGTTCTTATCCATCGTTTTGAGGATCGCTTCGACCCACAGAGACGTTGTCAGCATGCCGATCGTTACGCCGTACTGTTTCGCGACCGTCTTCATCTCCTTCACCGAAACATTTCCTTCGATCAGATGGGACTGCACATTGGCATCCGGAACACCGCGCACCTGATACGCTTTTTTCGGAAGGATATCAAGGCTCTTTCTCGCCGATTTTTTCTTCTCATAGAAGTGGCTGAACGCGTCGGACTGCTTCTCATCGACAGAGGAGGTATCCTTGATCATCGTTGCCGGATCCATGCCATACTTCTCGCAGAAGTAATGGATGACCAGGCTGCGAAGGAAGATATATCCACCCGTGCCGTCCGCCAGCACATGGTAGAATTCCACGTTGATCCGTCGTCCGTAATAGCTTACCCGGTACAGCAGGTTTGTACGTCCCGGCATATAGATATTGCGAAGCGGCGCCTTGCTGTCCTCAGTAACCCTGGCAACTTCGTCCGTCGCATTCAGATAATACCAGAAAATTCCTCGTTTCAGATAACAGCTCATATGCGGAAACTCCAGCAGAGTTTCGTTCAGGGCAGCCTGCAGGATTGCCGGATCTACCTTTTCTTTCAATTCACATACCAGACGAAAGACACGCGTGTCCGTTCCTGCCATTGTAGACGGAACGACCTTCGCGGCATTGTCCAGACGGTACCATTCAGAACCATGTGCCATATTATGACCCCCGATGCTTATTTTTTGTGCTCTTTTTATTATAATCCATGGAGAATTGCGGTTCAACTTTTGTTATGCATAGTGAACGCTCAACTTACAATGTGACAGTGATGATGTATGCTGCGGGCACCGTGCCCCGGCTCCTGTTTCGGAGACTAACCGGTTCTAAGCCACATCTCCTGCCGGGCTGTGCTGCTGCGGAACTCCTCAGCACTTCGTGCTTCGTCAGACAGTCCTCGCTATTTTCTTTATTGCCAAATCGGCAGGCGACGCGGCAAGAACCGGTAGGTCTCCTGCAAATGTCGCCTGCAGCACGGTGCCCGCTGCATATTCATGTACGTTCTGCGTCGTTTCGCTCGCGATTTTATCTATGCCCTGCGCAATTCGTCGTGTTTTTTACTTACATCGTGCACCATTTCTTGATTGTTCCCATAGTCAAAACACACGCGGCAAGAACCGGTAGGTCTCCTGCAAATGTCGCCTGCAGCACGGTGCCCGCTGC
>JAXJTA010000200.1:0-9645 GCA_036309825.1 Eubacterium sp.
GATTTTATCTTTGTGTTTCTGGGATACAACCGGTCCGAGCTGTGTCTCCTCTTTATAAGCGCAGCCGACAACCATGGCTTCTGCTTTCTTCTTCAGGAGTGCTACGAACTCATCGGCAATGCTTTCCTGTACACAAACAACCGGAAGAGCCATGCATCTCATGCCTGCGCAGCCGTAGGTGGAGTTGATGATTGCGTTTACGCTAGCTTCAAGGTTGCAGTCCTCCAGGACAAGTGCATGGTTCTTTGCTTCGCACTGTGCCTGAACTCTCTTACCATGCTCTGCCGCAACGGAGTAGATATGTTTGCCGACACCGGTGGTGCCTACGAACGTAACGGCTTTAACACGCTCATCGGTCAGGAAGATCTCTGCCTCGTGACGGTTTGTGGTAACCAGGTTAACGATACCCTTCGGGAATCCTGCCTCGTTGTAGAAGAGGTCGAGCATCTTCATGGAGGTAAGCGGTGTCTGGCTGTTTGCCTTCAGAACAACGGTATCGCCGCAGGCGATTGCAAGCGGAACCATCCAGCCCCACGGAATCATAGCCGGGAAGTTCATCGGAACGATGCCGGCAACAACGCCGAGCGGTTTTCTCCAGGTCTGTGTGTCGTAATTTGTGGTAACCTGCATGCAGGTATCGCCCTGGATCAGAGTCGGAATATTGCATGCCTCTTCAGTCGGCTCGATGGCTTTCTGAACGTCACCGCGTGCCTCGTTGAGATTCTTACCAAGTTCTTTAGCACAGAGAACAGCAAGCTCTTCCTTGTGTGCGTACAGAACCTCTCTCCATTTGTAGAGATACTGAACTCTCTTGGAGATGGACAGTCTGGACCATGCCGGGAATGCAGCCTGTGCGGCAGCGATAGCAGCTTCGCACTCTTCGGAGGTACACTGCGGAACCTGCGCGATTACCTCACCTGTGCTGGAATCCGTTACATCCATGTAAACATCGGTTTTGGACTCAAGCCACTCACCATTGACACAGTATTTCATTTTTGTTACTTCACTCATGATAAAACTCCTTTCTTTTGTTTCACATTTGAAAACGACCCGATACATTTTCGCTCTTGATACCATGATTCTATTTTTGAAACTGAATTAAAATAATAACAAGTGCGTTTTGATTATTATAATACAGTTCAAATATAGTTTTGTCAATAAAAAATACGTTTTAATAATTAAAATAAAATGAGGGCATTTTATTGACAATAGAACTTAATTAAAGTATAGTTATTTCGATAATTAAAATGTCAGTCAGAATATTGCAATTGACATACGAATAATAGATCCAGATCGGACCGGAAAGAGGAACTATTATGGCAGCAGAAAATACTGTGCAGAAACATCAGAGCCTGTCATCCATCAGACTTCTGAAGATAATGGAGTGTCTGTCCACTAAGAGAACACCGATGCGGCTTACAGATCTCGCCCGGGAACTGAAAATGACACAGCCGACCGTTTTGCGTTATCTGAATGCGCTTTATTCGGAGGGCTACGCATATCAGGATCCGGCGACGGGAAACTACGGGCTTACCTGGAAGGTTCGCGGCATCGCGGATCAGGTAAAGGCAAATTCCAGCCTGCAGGCGCTGGTTCATCCTTATCTGGCTGAAATGTCCAATCGTTTGAATGTTGGCATGCTCCTGGCAACTGAGCGTAACGGCGACATCGTCTATCTTGATCTTGTAATCAGCCCCGACTCGATGGAGACTTTTCTTCGTATAGGAAAGGACGCGCCGCTTCATGCGACTTCGTCAGGCAAGATCATGCTCAGCACAAAGAGTGATGCGCAGGTAAAGGATATCCTTGATCGCAAGGGTATGCCGGAGCTGACTGCACATACCATTACGAACCATAAGCAGATGGCAGATGTTCTTGATGAAGTGCGAACAAACGGATTCGCGCTTGACGATGAGGAATGTGAGATCGGACACCGCTGTGTATCGGTGCCGCTGCATGATTATACCGGTACCGCGATCGCTGCGATCAGTGCGTCCGATACCACGGAGAATCTGACAAGAGAACGCGTAGAATTGATCCTTCCCGAATTGAGAAAAACGGCATCGGCCATCGAGTACATTTTAGGATACAGCAAATGAGAGCATATATTTTTGATATCGACGACACTATGTTTGTCCGGTCAGGTCCTTTTGTGAAAGTGATCGGGAAGGACTATCCGGCAGAGAAGTATCCGACTCTTCCACATGAACTTCCCGAGCTTGTGAAGTTCTACACGGAATTCCGTGACCGCGGCGATTATTACTACAACAATTTTTTTGCCTGCGGCAAAATGTCGGAGGAGGAGATGTACCTTCGACGCACGAAGGACGTTTTTGCCGCGCACGGCGTGGAGCTGAATGATGAGCAGGCGATGGAATTCCATTACCGCTATCTGGAAAACCAGAAGCACATCGATCTGATGGACGGCATGGGCGAACTGCTGGATGAGCTGCTTGCCGATCCGGAAAAATACTTCGTGGGTATTCTTACCAACGGCAATTATGACAGGCAGCATGTGAAAATGCATTCACTCGGCCTCGACCGGAGAATTCCGGAAGAACGGATTATTGTAACGGGTGCGGTCAATCTGCATAAACCGGATCCGAAGATCTTCGCGCTCTACGAGGAGCGCGTCCTGAAGCCGGCGGGGATCAGCCGCGGGGATTGTACCTACATTGGGGATGCCTTTGGCAATGACATTCGTTCTTCGCATGCGGCAGGCTGGAAAAACGTCTGGTTCAACTGGCAGAGAGAGGACGAAAAGGATGCGGACGCATGCGCGGATCGCATAGCGTACAATGTAGAGGATCTACGGGAGTATCTGCTGCATGCGTAAGAAAATGAGTTGATTAAACAGAGGGGATAAAATGGGGGATAGATATTATGCCAATGAATAAAGGCGGATCAGAACAGATCCTGACAATCGAAAACGTCGGAAAACCGTCCCTCAGAAGTGTGTCGCATATCTCGGAAGAAGCACATAAGAACAGACCTCGAACTGCTCACAGCCACGGGAACGAGCTGGAAATATTCTATGTTCAGACAGGGACCGGCGAAATTATTCTTGACGGGAAAGCCTATACGATAAGAGCAGGGGATATTGTGGGCGTAAATAGCGGAGTTGTTCACGATGATGGAAAATCTTATGAATTACGCACACTTGTGTTCAGTATCAGCGATGTAGAGATCCCTTATATGGAGAAAAATCACATTGTTCCGCCTGCGCATTCACCGATCATCAGATCTTCCGATGATACGAGATTTGTCAGTGAATTATTGGAGTGTATTGAAAGTGATGTGAGGTTGAAGGGGTTTCGTCAAAGCAGTATTATCATGTCCTTGCTGCGGATACTGATATACAAAGTGGCATTGATGTTTCAGGAAACCGATATGGAAAACGATGCAGCAGACAGGAAATCCATGTATGCATATATTGAAGTCCTGAAGATCAGAAATTACATCGACGAACATTATTCCGAAGATCTGTCGCTGGAAGATTTGGCGAGAGAGGCTACGCTGAGTCCCACCTATGCATCAAGGATATTCAAGAAGTATATGGGGGTTTCGCCGATTCAGTATCTGAAGAGACGGCGGATCGGTGAGGCCGAAAGCCTGCTGATCTCCACGGATGAATCGATAACAAACATTGCGATCAAATGCGGCTACGGATCCGCGAATAACTTCAACAGAGTATTTCTTAAATTATTGGGAATCTCACCGAGTGTATACAGGAAGAATCACCGGAGGATACAGGTTCAGATACGATGAAAACTGTATCAGGAAAGTAAAGAAGGAACAGGGAAAGAAACGGCTTTTACCGTTTCTTTTTTTGCGCAAATAATTCAAATTGCGCTTACAATACTTCGATTTTAAACACATTCTGTCAATATGTTGAATTTTCAACATTTCCAACATTTTTGTTTATTGCCGACAATATTATCTGTAATTATAATAAAAACATAAAAAGTCGAGACAATTATTGCGTATATGGTAAACCTCCTCGAAGGCGCGGTAGTTTCGAAGCACCGTCCCCTTGTTGCCGGCTTCATGCCACCGATTTCAAAAAAGTGGATAGCGAGGACTGTCTGACGACGCACGGCAGTGCGGAGGAGTTCCGCAGCTTCAGAGACCGGCATGAAAGCCGGTTTAGAACCGCTTGGTTTCTGGAGACTTAAGTCCGCAGGAGGTTCTCACAGCAGGTGTTATGAATGCATCAATGGGATACTCTCCCCAGTCCTAACTAACAGTAGGTTTACGCCGTCAATGCGCATCTGCTACTGGCATATGCGGCGGAAAAGTATTAGAATAGTACAGAATGTACAAAATTACAGATCGAATTCGAAATGATTTTCCGGAGGAACGGTATGAAAAAAATTATTGCGCTGGCGCTTTCAGCGGTGACGGCGTTTACCCTGACGGCATGCGCATCCCCCGTCAGCATGATCCAGGAACTGGCAGACGGGCAGAGCGCGCAGAACATGCAGGAGGTGACGGCCGGTTCGGCAGCGGAAGAATCCGGTGACAAGCTGAAGATCGCGGTTCTCATGGGAAATACCATGAGCGATTTCCGCAATATCTTCGCCGATGCGGCTGCGGCCAAAGGCGATCAGATGGAAATGTCGGTCACCGTTTTTGACGGTGCCGGAAAGCTGGAGACGCAGGCGGAACAGATCCGTCAGTGTATTACCGATGAATATGACGGCATTATCATTGATCCGGTCGGAAAAACGGCCGTCAGCGACGTCATGAAGGAGGCAGCCGATGCAGGTATTCCGATCATCAACACGGGTGTTCACGCGACCGTTGACGACGGTGTGGTTTCGGCCTACTGCGCGGCGGATGACGCTGCGGCGGGCGAAATGGAAATGACCAAAGTGATCGAAGCGATCGGCGGATCCGGCAATGTGGCGATCCTGAACGGGCCTCTCGGCAACGACATCCAGACATTGCGCCGCGTCGGGTATCAGAACGTTCTGGCGGAAAATCCGGACGTCAAGGTGGCTTTTGAAGCGGATGCGGGCTGGGATACAGCCAAGGCAAAAAAAACGGTCAAGGGCTGGCTCTCTTCCGGAACAAAGCTTTCCGCGATCGTCTGCGAGAGTGACAGCTTGGCAGTCGGCGCCGCACAGGCCTGCGCCGAGGCGGGGCGGACCGACATTCCGGTATACGGCATCGACGCGGATCTGACAGGTCTTACGGCGGTACGTGACGGGCAGATCGTCGGGACCGTATCCCAGGATCCGGCAGCTCTCGGCGAGTATGCCATTCGGTATATGTACGATTTATGCAAAGGGAATTCCACGGACAAAGATCCGGTGACAGCTTCCTGTATCTGGATCGATGAAAGTAATATCGGGGAATATTTGAAATAATAGAAACATAGGAACATAGGATTAAGAGCGGTTTGCGAGAAAACCGCTCTTTTTTGTTGCACAAGACCGGCAAGCGGAGCCATGCTTGCATAAGGCTCCATTTGCCGGTCGTAAAAACACAAGAAATAACCTCATTACGGGCAACCTTGCAGTCTATTTTTACATGAGTTAAAATGAAAATAGTATAGCAAAAAAATGTTCTGGGGAAAGCAGATGAAAGACGATAGAGGTATAGTAAAAAAATTAGAATCCATCATCGATAATTCATTTGACGGAATTTATATTACCGATGGAGATGCCAATACGATTCTTGTCAATAAATCCTATGAAAATATTACAGGGCTTAAGAAGGAGGATTTGCTGCACAAGAATATGAAGGAACTGGTCGAACAGCAGGTTATCGACTGCTCCGGCTCCCTGATGGTGCTGAATACGGGAGAACCTATTACCTTGCAGCAGGAATTTCGGACAGGGAAGCGTGCGCTGATCACCAGTTCGCCAATCTATAATGACAATCACGAGATTGAGATGGTAGTTACCAACGTGCGTGACCTGACGGAAATTTATCACCTGAAGGTCGAACTGAATCGAAGCAATCGACGTCAGGAAATGCTGAAGCAGGAAATCGCGCACATGCAGCAGGAATATCTGACACCGAATCTCGTTGCGGAGGATGCAAGGACTCTGGAAACTCTGAATCTGGCGAAACGTGTGAGCAGTCTTGATACAACGGTCATGCTGATGGGGGAGACCGGCGTCGGAAAAGAAGTTTTCGCAAAGTATATTCATAATGAGAGCAGCCGGAAAGAACGATCCTTCATCAAGATCAATTGTGGAGCTATCCCGGAAAATCTCCTGGAAAGTGAACTCTTTGGATATGAAAGAGGGGCATTTACCGGCGCGGACAGGAAAGGGAAGGCAGGATTATTTGAAGTCGCGGACAAAGGTACGCTCTTTCTGGACGAGATCGGTGAGCTTCCGTTATCAATGCAGGTCAAATTGCTGCGAGTGCTTCAGGAACAGGAAATAAAGCGTGTTGGTGGTGTGAAGCCCGTCAAAGTAGATGTCCGGATTATTGCGGCGACAAATCGCAACCTGGAGGAAATGGTGGAACAAGGCACATTTCGTCAGGATCTGTATTATCGCCTGATGGTTTTTCCGATCCATATTCCGGCACTTCGCGATCGGGTAGATGATATCGAACCACTGGCTGCCGTGTACTTAAGCCAGCTGAACAAGAAATACGGTTCTAAGAAAAGTTTTTCGGCGACCGCGGTGCAGGTTATGGAAGATTATGCATGGCCGGGTAATATCAGAGAGCTGAGAAATGTTGTGGAGCGAGCGTATATCATCAGTCCGGAAGCGCAGATCCAGCCGCAGAGCCTCGGCATTTTGCAGAGCGAAAACGAAAATTCCGCACTTATTGCGGACAAGAGGAAGAGACCGAAAAAGGTAAGCGACTTGGGTGCTTATCTGGCAGAACTTGAAAAAATGTATATCGATGAAGCGTATGAAGAGTACGGGAATGTGAGAGATGCCGCAAGAAGTCTCGGGATGTCAGCCGCGACGTTCACTCGCAAGAAGAACCGAAATGAAACGGAGAAGTGATTCATAAATGGAACAAAAACTTGAGGCTGCGCAGAAACAGATTATCACGCAGCAGATGCTGCAGACGATCTCCATTCTACAGATGAGTACGCAGGAGCTGGACGAATTTCTGGAAAATGCGGCGCTGGAGAATCCGGTCATTGAATACGATGCGAATGTATTGAGAGACGGGGAACGTTCGGATCGTGAGGCGGACAGCGAAATCCGCGAGCAGAGAACATTGGAATGGATCGATTCCGATGACCGGCAGAATCGCAGCTTTTACCAGGGAGACAGAGATACGGAAGATGGTCTGGAGAATATCAGGACTCCGGAAACCGGACAGACGCTTCAGGAATTTCTCCATTTTCAGCTGATTCGGGAAAAATTCAGCAGGGAAGATGAGGAAATTTTAGAGTTCATGATCGAATGCATCGATCGACGAGGATATTTCCAGGAAGACCTTTCTTTTGTCGCGAATCAGTACCACACATCAGAGGAACATGCGAAGGAACTGCTCGTCACTATTCAGAAACTCGATCCTGCCGGTGTTGGCGCCAGGTCATTGTCAGAGTGTCTGCGGCTTCAGCTCGAGCGAAATGGGAAGAAGGATACTCTTGCATGGCATCTTGCGACCGATACGTACCTGATGAAGCTGGCGAAAAATCACATGAAAGAAGTTGCGGCTCAGGAGAAAGTTCCGATTGCGGATGTGGTGGAAGCGTTTCACGAGATACAGGCGCTCACGCCGACACCGGGCGCATCGTTTCGTGGAAAAGAAACTCTTTCCTATGTTCGTCCTGATGCGGTAATCGTTAAAAAAGCAGAGAAATTTATCGCACTGATTCCCGGTGAGGGAACAGATGTATTTCGAATCAATGATTATTACCGGCATATGGCAGAAGTGACGACGGATGAAGAGGCCAGGCAGTATCTTCGAAAGAAGATCCAGAATGCGGAAAACCTCGCAAGGGATATCAATAACAGAACCAGTACATTGGCTGCAATCTGCCGGATCCTTGTGGAGAAACAGCATGAGTTTTTTGAAAAGGGACCGGGGCATAAAGTTCCTCTCCGCCTGGTCGATCTCGCTGATGAAGCGGATGTGCATGAGTCGACGGTAAGCCGCGTTCTTCGGGAAAAGTATTTACAGTGTTCCTGGGGAATCTTTCCGCTGAATTATTTTCTGACCGGTTCTGCGGCGATCAACGAGAAGACCGGCGAAGAGCAGACGCAGGAGCAGATCCAGCGGGAGATCCGCCGCATTATCGATGAAGAGAATAAGGCAAAACCACTCAGCGATAATGCGATTCAGAAAAAACTCGAAGAAGTGGATATCAATATCTCACGAAGAACGGTCAATAAATACAGAAGTATTATGGGAATTCCCGACAAAATCGGAAGAAAAACATGGTAACGGGCATCAAAGCAGAGCGTCCTTTCTTTCGATCCCGGTAAGGGTATACGTGATGCCATGCCCGGGATAGACGGTCGTTCCGATCGGGATGGATCTGATCCATGCGGCACTGTATTTTTTATATTCTTCGATATCGCCGCCTTTGAGCTGGAAGTTTGTCATCTCTCCTTCGACGAGATAGTCGCCGCTGAAGATGACCGAATCGTCCATGCAGATCAGGGCACTGCCTTTGGAATGTCCCGGACAGAGCCGCAGGTAGAAGTCATGGCCCTGCCAGCTGAAATCGTATTCCTGATCGAAGGTGATATCGGCCGCACGGCAGGCAAAGGGTTCCGTTCTTTCATTTGTGATCTTTCCTGTGCGGAAATAGCAAAACATATCGTAGATGATCGACAGATTCATGTTGGCATCCTGAATATTTTTGCTGCAGACCGAGGAAGCAAGGACCGGAAGTTTGTAGGTCGTTCTGGTATCTTCGAGTCCTTCGATATGATCGAAGTGTTCGTGGGTCAGAATAATCTGATCCGGAATCCAATTCTCGGATTCCAGAAGAAGGGAGATCCGCTTGAAATCATTGGGATCGATGATGATGACCCGGCCATCCTGCTCAATGAGATAGCAGTTGCTTGTTGTTTTTTCAGATGTGAGTACAATAACCATATGCAGACATCTCCAGGTGTTTTTTTCGAGGATCAACGGAAAACAGGGGTGATCACTTCACCCTTATATTGCAAATAATATGCCAATTTGATAAACTGCAAATGAAGCGTAAAGTGCTTTGCTTAAAGGCGTTCGGGGAGAGCAATGTTTTTTTGCCGGAAGACCCGACGACCTTGGAAAGGAAGAAAAAAATGATTGTTGTCGGTAGTGATCATGGCGGCTATGAACTGAAGGAAGCCATCAAGAAACATCTGGAAGAACTGAAGCTGGATTATGTGGATGTCGGCTGCCATTCGCCGGAGTCCGTCGATTATCCGGACATTGCCTACAAAGGCGCGAAGGAGATCCTCAAGGACGAGTCAAACCTCGGAATTCTCTGCTGCGGAACCGGAATCGGCATCTCGATGGCGGCAAATAAAGTAAAAGGAATCCGTGCGGCGGCATGCTCCGATTGCTTCAGCGCAAAGTTTACCCGACTTCACAATAACGCAAACTGCCTGTGCATGGGCGGTCGCGTAGTCGGTGTCGGCCTTGCTCTTCAGATGGTCGATCTGTTCCTCACAACAGAGTTTGAGGGCGGCCGTCACCAGAGAAGAATCGACAAGATCA
>JAXJTA010000201.1:0-3830 GCA_036309825.1 Eubacterium sp.
GGACATGGTAGGCCACAAGCTCGGTGAGTTTGTCGCAACCAGAACCTACAAGGGACATGCTGGAAACGAGAAGAAATCTGGAGTACGTTGATCAACGTAGAACGAAAGGAGGTCATTTAAAATGGCAAAGGGACATAGAAGCCAGATTAAACGTGAAAGAAATGAAAATAGAGATAACAGACCTTCTGCAAAACTTTCTTACGCAAGAATGTCAGTGCAGAAAGCCTGCTTTGTACTGGATGCAATCCGTGGCAAAGATGTTGAGACCGCACTCGGTATCTTAACATACAACCCGAGATATGCTTCCTCCGTTATCAAGAAACTTCTGGAGTCTGCAATCGCAAACGCGGAGAACAACAACGGACTTTCCAGAAGCAGCCTGTACGTAGCTGAGTGCTATGCAAACAAGGCATCCACAATGAAGAGAATTCAGCCGAGAGCACAGGGAAGAGCTTACAGAATCGAGAAGAGAACAAGCCACATCTCTGTAGTACTTGGTGAAAGATAAGGGGGTCAAGCATGGGACAGAAAGTAAATCCGCACGGCATTAGAGTCGGCGTAATTAAAGACTGGAACTCCAAATGGTATGCAGAAGCTGATTTTGCAGATAACCTTGTGGAGGATTACAATATCCGTAAATTCTTAAAGAAGAGACTGTACACATCGGGCGTATCCAAGATCGATATCGAGCGCGCTTCCGATCGTGTAAAAATCTCCATCTTCACCTCCAAACCGGGCGTAGTTATCGGTAAGGGCGGCGCAGAGATCGAGAAAGTTAAGAAAGAGCTTGCTCAGTTCACTGACAAGAAGCTTGTTGTTGATATCAAAGAGGTTAAGAGACCGGATCGTGATGCACAGCTCGTTGCTGAGAACATCGCACTCCAGCTTGAGAACCGTGTATCCTACCGTCGTGCAGTAAAATCTGCTATGCAGAGAACAATGCGCACAGGTGCTAAGGGTATCAAAGCAGCTGTCTCCGGACGTATCGGTGGTGCTGATATCGCTCGTACAGAGTTCTACAGCGATGGAACCATCCCACTGCAGACACTTCGTGCTGACATCGACTACGGTTTTGCTGAGGCTGATACAACCTACGGCAAAGTTGGTGTTAAGACATGGATCTACAACGGCGAAGTACTTCCAACCAAAGCAAATAAGGAAGGGAGCGGTAAATAATTATGTTAATGCCTAAGAGAACTAAATTCCGTAAACAGCAGCGTCGTTCCATGGCCGGCAAGCCGTCCCGTGGCAACGTTGTAAACCAGGGTGAGTGGGGACTTGTCTCCACTGAGCCGGTTTGGCTCAAATCCAATCAGATCGAGGCAGCTCGAATCGCCCTGACACGTTACATCAAGCGTGGTGGTCAGGTATGGATCAAAGTATTCCCGGACAAACCGGTATCTGCAAAACCGATCGGAACTCGAATGGGATCCGGAAAAGGTGCTACTGATCACTGGGTAGCAGTTGTTAAACCGGGCCGCGTTCTTTTCGAGATCGCCGGTGTTCCTGAAGAAGTCGCTAAAGAGGCTCTGCGTCTTGCTATGCACAAACTTCCGTGCAAGTGCAAAATCGTAGGCCGCGAAAACGTAGAAGGCGGTGAAAATAAGTGAAAAGTGCAAAATATACAGAAGAATTAAAGGCGAAATCCGCAGCAGAGCTGAATGATGAACTGGTAGCTGCTAAGAAGGAACTGTTTAACCTGAGATTCCAGAATGCTACCAACCAGCTGGACAACACCAGCCGTATCAAAGAGGTACGCAAAAACATCGCCAGAATTTCTACAGTTATGGCTCAGATCGCTAACGACTGAGCATAACTGATTGAGATTCCATACGTCGAAAGGAGAATGACCGTGGAAGAACGTAACTTAAGAAAAACACGTGTCGGTAAAGTTGTAAGCGACAAGATGGACAAGACTATTGTCGTTGCAATTGAGGACCATGTAAAACATCCGCTTTACAAGAAGATTGTAAAGAATACTTATAAACTGAAAGCACACGATGAGAACAACGAATCCAAGATCGGTGATACCGTTCGTGTAATGGAGACCAGACCGCTGTCCAAAGACAAGAGATGGAGACTGGTTGAGATCATTGAGAGAGCTAAATAATCTGAGAATTGCTAAAGGAGGAATACCAGCATGATTCAGCAGGAAAGCAGACTGAAGGTCGCTGATAACACCGGCGCTAAGGAAATCCTTTGCATCCGTGTTATGGGTGGTTCTACCAGAAGATATGCGAATATCGGCGATGTGATCGTTGCTTCTGTCAAAGATGCAACACCAGGCGGTGTTGTAAAGAAGGGCGACGTCGTTAAAGCTGTTGTAGTTCGTACCGTAAAAGGTGCGCATAGAGCAGACGGTTCCTACATCAAATTTGATGAGAACGCTGCAGTAATTATCAAAGACGACAAAACTCCAAAAGGAACTCGTATTTTTGGACCGGTTGCCAGAGAGCTTCGTGAGAAACAGTTCATGAAAATTGTTTCCTTAGCTCCTGAAGTATTATAAGGAGGATGTCCATGTCAGTTAAAATCAGAAAAGGCGACACCGTTCGTGTAATCGCCGGCAAAGATAAAGGCAAAGAAGGCAAAGTTCTCTCTGTTAATATCAAAACCAACCGCGCACTTGTTGAAGGTGTGAACATGGTTACAAAGAGCGTAAAACCGAGCGCAGCTAACCAGCAGGGCGGCATTGTTAACAAAGAGGCTCCTATCGATATTTCCAATATTGCTTACCTCGAAGACGGTAAGGTAACCCGTATCGGATACAAGTTCGATGGTGAGACAAAAGTCCGTGTTTCTAAGAAATCCGGCAAGACACTTGATTGAGAGAGGAGGCATACAGCATGAGCAGATATAAAGAGATGTACAAGAATGAAATCGTCGATGCTATGACGAAGAAATTCGGCTATAAAAATATCATGGAAGTGCCGAAACTCGAGAAGATCGTAATCAATATGGGTGTTGGCGAAGCAAAAGAGAACGCAAAAGTTCTTGATTCCGCTGTTGCGGATCTGGAGAAGATCGCAGGCCAGAAACCGATTATTACTAAGGCAAGAAAATCCATCGCTAACTTCAAACTTCGTGAAGGCATGCCGATCGGTACCAAGGTTACTCTTCGTGGTGAGAGAATGTATGAGTTCGCTGACCGCCTGATCAACCTGGCACTGCCGCGTGTACGTGACTTCCGCGGCGTTAGTGCAAACGCATTCGACGGCAGAGGTAACTATGCACTCGGAATCAAAGAGCAGCTGATTTTCCCGGAGATCGAGTACGATAAAGTGGACAAAGTTCGCGGTATGGATATCATCTTCGTAACAACTGCACAGACAGATGAAGAGGCACGTGAGCTGCTTACACAGTTCGGAATGCCTTTTGCCAAGTAATATAGGAGGATAACGATTCATGGCTAAAACAGCAATGAAAATCAAACAGGCTCGGAAACCGAAATTTTCCACCAGAGCATACACACGCTGCAGAATCTGCGGACGTCCCCATTCTGTATTAAAGAAATACGGTATCTGCCGTATTTGTTTCCGTGAGTTAGCATACAAGGGAGAGATCCCGGGCGTTAAAAAGGCCAGCTGGTAATCAAGGAAGGAGGAATAATACATTATGTCTATGAACGATCCGATCGCGGATATGCTTACAAGAATCCGCAACGCAAATGCAGCTAAGCATGACACCGTTGATGTTCCGGCATCGAAGATGAAAATTGCTATCGCAGATATCCTCGTAAATGAGGGCTATATCGAGAAATACGATCTCGTTGAAGCAGGCGCATTCAACAATCTGCACATTGTACTGAAATACGGCGCAGACAAGAATGA
>JAXJTA010000202.1:0-6698 GCA_036309825.1 Eubacterium sp.
AGGGGAAAGAAGATTGAAGACGATCGGTTTTGTTGCCGAGCCCGAGGATGAGGGAAAGAGAATAGACAGCTACCTGGCCGACCAGATCGACGGTCTGTCGCGCTCCTATATTCAAAAGATATTGAAAAGCGGCGGCGTTGCGGTCAATGAAAAAGCGGTGAAAGCAAATTACAGGATCGATCCGGAGGATTCGATCCTGTTGTGCGTTCCCGAGGACAGGGAACCGGATATCGAACCGGAAAATATCCCTCTCGATATTCTGTATGAGGATGACGAGCTCCTTGTGGTAAATAAACCGAAAGACATGGTCGTGCATCCTTCCGCGGGTCATTATGAGCATACGCTCGTCAATGCTCTGCTCTATCACTGCCAGGGCCATCTGTCGGGCATAAACGGCGTTTTAAGACCCGGAATCGTTCATCGTATAGACAAGGATACTACAGGGGCTCTCGTCGTCTGTAAGACCGACAGAGCGCACAGGAGCCTTGCCGAGCAGCTTGCTGTCCACAGCATTACCCGGCGATACCGGGCAATCGCGCACGGAAACTTCCGGGAAGACGTTTTTACCATTGAGGGCAATATCGGGCGAGACCCGTACGACCGCAAGAAAATGGCCGTCGTGCCGCCGGATAAGGGTAAAACGGCTGTCACGCATGTGCGTGTACTGGAAAAACTCAAGGGATATTCCTACATTGAATGCGAGCTGGAAACCGGAAGGACACACCAGATCCGCGTACATCTGTCACATATGGGACACCCGCTTCTCGGCGATGCGGTCTACGGGCCGAAGAAATGTCCGGTAGCGGGACTTAAGGGACAGACTCTTCATGCGATGATCCTCGGTTTTCGGCACCCGGTGAGCGAAGAATATATGGAATTTGAGGCTCCCCTCCCGGATTATTTTCAGAAATTGATTACAAAACTTCGGTAAATGTGCTATACTAATGTCAGAAAATCTATTCGATTTTGTCGAATTTTGTGACAGGAGGTAGCATATATGAATACGATTATTACGATCGGTCGTGAGTTTGGCAGTGGCGGACATGAGGTAGGCAGACTTCTTGCGGAAGATCTTCATATTCCGTATTATGACAAAGAGTTACTGGAGAGAGCGGCAAAGGAAAGCGGTCTCTGCAGAGAGATCTTTGAAAATCAGGACGAAAAGCCGACGAACAGTTTCCTGTACTCTCTTGTCATGGATACCTATACTTTCGGATATACTTCCAATGTGATGGGTGATATGCCGCTGAATCAGAAGGTGTTTCTTGCGCAGTTTGACAGTATCAAGAAAATAGCGGAAGAGGGACCCTGCGTAATCATCGGAAGGTGCGCGGACTACGCGCTCGAAGAGAATCCGAATATGCTCAGCGTTTTCATTCATGCCGATCTGGAGAAGCGTGTTCAGCGAATCTCGACGATCTACGATCTGACGGATAATAAGGCAAGAGATCGTATCCGCAAAAATGACAAGAGCCGTTCCAGCTATTATAATTATTATACCAGCAAGGAGTGGGGAGCCGTAGACAGCTACAATCTTTCACTCGACAGCGGTATTTTCGGAATTGACGGCTGCGTTGATATGATCAAGGCTGCTATCGAAAGAAAGGAAAAGGGAATCGGACATTCGATCCTTACGAAGTGAAGCCCGCGTAAATTATTTGACGGCGTGGTTTGACAAATAGTGAAATAAGTTCCATTGGGACGATGAGAGAGAGGAGTTCTGCCAAAGCGGCGGAACTCCTTTTTTGCCGGGTTTTACAGGTTTACATATTTATCTTATGTCTACTATTCTGCCTTCCTGCCGGAAATAACAGGTGCATCACGAGATTTCGTAAATTGGATATGTGGGTGAGTTATCAACAAGTTATCCACGAAGAACCGAGAATGTTAACTTTCAACAGGGGATTCAGGCCCAGTTATTAACTATGCACAAACTGGAAATGTATATTTATGCAGAATTATGGCTGCAGGAATTATGTTAAATTGTTCGAATGAGGAAATTAAGAGGAAAGATACATACAATTTCTGAATAATTCAAAGGATGATCAAAAAAACTGCCCACCGAGCTGTAGACAGGGTGAGCAGTTTTTATTATTGATGATTGATTTGGTTGGGTTTGTTATGGCCTTAATCTTCGCGCAAACGAACGGCGCCGGCAGCTTTTCGACGACGTTCATCGTCCATTGCCGCGTAGTGACGCTTCGTGGTATTGACATCTTTGTGTCCGAGAACATCGGCAACCAGATAAATGTCACCGGTTTCCCGATACAGTGACGTGCCGTAAGTGCTGCGCAGTTTATGCGGCGTAATTTTCTTGGTTGTTGTAATTTGGCTTGTGTATTTTTTAACAAGATTTTCGACGGCTTTCACACCAATGCGGCGGCGCTGTGAGGAATAGAACAGAGCGTGTTCGTGTCCGGCCTGCGGCGTGATGGCTGCCCTGGTCGTATTGACGTAATCTGTAAGGGCCTTTTCTACTTCTGGACCAAAATAAACCATCATTTCATTTCCGCCTTTGCGGAAAACCTTGATTCCGTCGTTTTTGAAGTCCAGATCTTCAATATCAAGGCCGACGCATTCGGACACACGGATTCCGGTGCCCAGTAATAAGGTGATGATCGCTACGTCGCGCGATTTCGTTTTTTCCCAGTATACGCGCTGATGCGGATTGAGATCATCGCCGCAATGTTCAACGAAATCCAGAAGCTCGGCGACCTCATCGGCGTCCAGGCGGATGATTTCCTTTTCATGAAGCTTGGGCATGTCCACGAGCATCGTCGGGTTATTCTTCAGCATTTCATGCTTGTAATAATATGCGTAGAAGACGCGCAGAGCCGACATTTTCTGCTTAATGCCTTTTTCCCCGTTGGTGATATATTCATCGCTGTCTGATGCCTTGTAGGCCTTCAGATAGTCCATATATTCCTCAATGTCAAGCGAAGTTACACGATCAAAATCATCGAGTGTCAGGTCACGGATCGTTTTGTTCTTATACAGAGGGTTTGCCTGAATAAGAAACTCCATGAAGATCCGTACGGCATAAGCATATTTAGTTGTCGTATTTGCGGAACGCGTATTGGAGGAAGCACGAAAAAACTCCCTGGCGAACTCCGGCATGGTGGCAAGCACGTTGCGTAGTTTCAGGGTGTTCTCAATGTCCCTTTGCTCATGATAGGTAAGTTTCTTGTCCATTTCCTGTATTTCCCTCTTCAACTATTCGAAAAACCTGCGTTTTCCGAATAGTTGAATATCTCTTCCATAAGTACGTTATTACTGATCGATATCTACACCGTGCTCTTTCATGAGGTCCAGGATCATTCCGGCGAGCTTTCTGCACGGTTCCACGTAATCTGATTCATAAGCTTCTTCGGTATCAAGAAAGATCTTGTAATCCTCATGGCTGCGGATCTTATCCATGAGCGCAATATCATTATTCCGGAATGTGACCGTGTCATAAATACTCATATCGGTAATTTCAAAGCAGATATCCTCATCACCGGCTGTATTCCATTCAGCTGTGATATAACGACGTTTACCATTGATATCGCATGTCATTTCAGCTGCGGCGATCTCCATGCCGAACGGCCCGGACTTGGTCTTGTTCTCGGGAATCCAGCTAGACTTCGTATTCAGCTCTTTGATAATTGTTTCCATATTCGTATGTTCCTTTCATGCAGGTACGCACAAAATCCGCCTGAACGATCGTCCGGACGGATTTCATCAGATATTAATATTATATTCTATAATCGGTGGGAACTCAACTGCCCGCATGAAAGCCGCCTGGGTGTAAAATTCCTCAGAGTTTCAAGTGCAAGTTCAGTGAAAGGCCTGCATGATCTGCGCTGCCTTCTCTGTATGAAGGATATTTTGAAGAGCCTGATCGGAAATCTCGGATTTTCGAAGGCTGGTCAGATACAGGGAGCGATTGCTCTCAGTATGATTGATCCAGAAATCAATGACATTGCGGTCCTCCGCCTGTTCATATAAGTCCATATAGAAATTGGCGTTGATCGCAACACGTGCCGGATGTTTCACTCTAAGCTTTTCCATGATAATACCGCTCCTATAATTGTTGTATAATTGTAAAACCTCGCTCAGTATACCATATTTAGATACAATGTGCGCAGCAAAATCAATATTTAGCATTATGCAGAAAAAATTTGCGAATCTTTATACACTTTGACAAGGTGAATCCGATTGACAAATCTGCAATAAGTATTTTCAACGAGGTGAAAGGCGGATGCGCTTTTCGTCTCGTCATAAAGACTGAAAAATAAAGCAATCCGCCTTTCGGATAAGGTAATAAAGGGTTATATATAAGAGCTTCAGGGATCAGCTCTTATACTCTGTGGAATAATACGGGATACAGATGGTACTGCCCGCTTTCAGAGAATCGGCCGAGGTAAGATGATTGATCGATACGATCTCGTCCATGTATTCATAAACGTTATCATATTCATCGGACATATACTCATCGGCGAGTCCCCAGAGCGTATCGCCCTGATCGACCGTGATACTCGTGTAATACTTGTAGGTCGGGACATCGCGCTTTTCGGCATCTGCTCTTGTCGCGGTAAGGCGAAGGAGAACCACACATGCCAGGGCAACGGCGAGCACTACGATTACAAGATTCTTGATCCTATCCGTTCTTCCGGCTGCTCTTCTGTCAGCTCGTCTGCTGTGATTCGTTCTCATGATAATACCTCCTGATCAAATTAGATAATGCTATGGAAAATAATCCGTTATAAAAAAAATCGGAATATATGTTCGGAACATCTGTTCGGTATGTTTCAAGTATATTACGGAGATATTAAACTGTCAATATAAAATCGAAAATATGTTCGGAATATTTGTTCGGAAAATATGTTTGCCTTTTCACAGAGGCTATGATATATTATGTAAAGAAGAATTCGAATGACAGGAAGAATTCGTAAAGGAGGCACTATGTATGAGTGATAAGGGACCGATCAGCGCGAAGCAGCGTGAGATCCTCGATTATCTGAAGAAAGAGATCCTGGGCAGTGGCTTTCCGCCTTCCGTCCGTGAGATCTGCTCTGCCGTAAGCTTGAAATCGACCTCTTCTGTTCATGCGCATCTGGAAGCGCTCGAAAAGAACGGCTATATTAAGAAAGATCCGGCAAAACCGAGAACGATCATTATCCTGGATGATGATTTTGAGCAAGAGCGGATCCGTGGCCTCACAGGTGCCGCGGAAACGGGCGTGGAAGCTCCGGATCATACCGAATACGAATCGATCCCCGTGATCGGTAATGTCGCCGCAGGACAGCCTCTGCTGGCTGTAGAACAGGTAGAGACTTATTTCCCTGTTCCTGTCAGCAAACTTCCGAACAAGCAGACCTTCATTCTCCATGTTAAAGGAGAAAGTATGATCAATGCCGGTATCCTGGATGGAGACTACGTACTGGTCGAGCAGGATGATACGGCACGCAACGGGGACATGATCGTTGCTCTTGTCGATGATTCCGCTACGGTGAAGAATTTCTATAAGGAGAACGGATATATTCGTTTGCAGCCGCAGAATGACAATATGGATCCGATCATCGTAACGCCGGACCGCCAATTCCAGGTTCTCGGTAAGGTTATCGGTGTGATGCGTTTCTTCCGCTGAAAATCAATATACCTTCAAAAATAAGGGATCGACCGGGGCATTGTAAAGTCCCGGTCGATCCCTTTTATCAGATCATTTTCTGTTTTAGCTTCTGTAACTCTTTTCTTTCTGCAACGGCGGCCTTCAGTGAATCTTTTCAAAGAGATGAATCAGTGATTCATCTTCTGTGATCTCGCGGATAACTCTCGCCGGAGAACCCGCGGCAAAGGTGTTGGCGGGAATATCGCGGGTAACGACGCTTCCGGCGCCGATCACGCAGTTATCACCGATCGTAACACCGGGGCAGACAACGACATTGGCGCCGAACCAGCAGTCACTGCCGATTTTTACCGGCCGTGCATAACAGAGGAATCTTTTTTCGCCGTCACTGCAGGGAATCGGTCGTCTCTCGCTTCCCAGCATCGAGTGCATCGGTGTGACGATCGTTACGTTGGGACCGAAATTATTATGATCGCCGATCGTAACATTGCCGTCATCCTGTACGGTAAAATTAAAATTCATAAAGCAATCGCGGCCGATCTTCGTGTGCGCTCCGTAGTGAAAACGGATCGGTCCGAGCATGAAGGTACCTTCGCCGATCTCTCCGAGCAGGTCGCGGAGAATACGCTCACGTTTTTCTGTTTCGTCCTCAAAGGACAGGGAATATTCCTGACTCAGGCGGTGCGCTTTCGCTTTCAATGCGATCAGCTCGGGAACTTCCGAAGCATAAAGGTCACCGCTCAGCATCCGTTCCTCTTCCGTCATTTCCTTACCTATCTCAGCCCTTCAATTCTTCTGCTGTTGTTAACTGTCCGTCGCGCCAGATCCTCTCAATGTCATAGAACAGGCGGTTTTCTTCATCAAAGATATGAATAACGATATCGCGGTAATCCATAAGGATCCAGTTGGCGGTCTGATAGCCCTCTACGCTCTTCGGTTCCACACCTGCCCGTCCGAGTGTTTCGTCAACGCTGTCGGCCATGGCCTGTACCTGCTGGTTCATCTGTCGGGTTGTTTCTCCCAACTCTTCCAGTAGACAGGCTATTTCTTCCCTCAGTTGGCGGGCATCCTTCGGACGGTGCTTGGCCAA
>JAXJTA010000203.1:0-5684 GCA_036309825.1 Eubacterium sp.
CATTTATGATGCCGAATTGCACGAAAGAGATTCTGTAAAAGCACTGACGATTGAGTAATAATGACAATTGCGCAGCGGAGAAATATGCGGTAAGATACAAGCTGTATTGTGGGTTAATTGAAGAGGCTGGTAAGACCTGGATCTTAACCCACATTTTTTATGAAAAGTATAGGAAACGTTTTCAATCCCATACTTTCGGGAAGATAGAAGAGGAAAGACATGAAGAAAAGAGCAAGCGGAATTCTACTTCCGGTCGCGTCGCTTCCGACAAAGTACGGAATCGGTGGTTTTTCAAAAGAGGCATATGAGTTCGTGGATCAGCTCGCGAAGGCAGGCCAGCGGTACTGGCAGATCCTCCCGCTCGGACCGACGGGCTACGGAGATTCACCGTACCAGGCATTCTCGACTTTTGCCGGCAACCCGTATTATATCGCCCTGGATACACTGAAAGAGGAAGGACTGCTGACCGCGGAGGAGTGTGAAGCTGCCGACTGCGGACAGTACCCGGGTTACGTGGATTACGGACGTGTTTACGAGACCAGGTTCACCGCGCTTCGCAAAGCCTTCGACCGCTTTAAGGCGGCAGGCTGTCCGGAGGAGTTTAAACGTTTTTGCCGGGAAAACAGTGAATGGCTCGATGACTACAGCCTCTACAGTGTGATCAAGAACGCGAACGGCGGCAGAGGCTGGGATGAGTGGCCGGACGATCTGCGCAACAGAGAACCGGACGCGCTTGCGGCGGCAAGAGAGGAATACGCGGAGGAGATTGACTTCTACCGCTTCATGCAGTATAAATTTACGGAACAGTGGAATAAGCTTCGTGCCTACGCCAACAGCAAAAATATCGGCATCATCGGCGACATTCCGATCTATGTGGCGATGGACAGCTCGGACGCCTGGTCTGAGCCGGAACTGTTCCAGTTCGATGAGGATAACCGGCCGAAGGCCGTTGCGGGCTGCCCGCCGGATGCTTTCGCCGTGACCGGTCAGCTGTGGGGCAATCCGCTGTATGACTGGGAGTATCACAAGAAGACCGGCTATGCGTGGTGGGTACGCAGGATGCGCCAGTGCAACAAGCTGTACGATGTTGTGCGCGTGGATCATTTCCGCGGATTTGCCGGATATTATGCCATCCCTTACGGCGAGGAGACTGCCGTAAACGGACATTGGGAAAAGGGTCCGGGAATCGACCTGTTTGTGACGCTGAAGAAGGAACTCGGCAAGCTCAACTGCATCGCCGAGGATCTTGGCTTCCTCACAGATGATGTCCGCACCATGGTGAAGAAGTCCGGATATCCGGGAATGAAAATTCTGGAATTCGCCTTCTATTCCGACAGCAGCGATCCGTATTTGCCGCATAATTACGACAAAAACTGCGTTGTCTATACAGGAACACATGATAACGAGACGGTCGTCGGCTGGTTTGGCAACCTGCCGAAGAAGAACAGAGATATGGTTCTTCGCTATCTCGGAAAAACGGTTCCGAAGAAAAAGAGTATCCCGAAGGGCATTTCCTGGGATATCATCCGACTGGGAATGGTCAGCGTCGCGGATCTCTGTGTGATCCCGATGCAGGACTATCTGGAGCTCGGCAACGAGGCCCGTTACAACTTCCCGTCGACGCTCGGAACCAACTGGAAATGGAGAATTCTTCCGGGACAGATCACGGACGATCTGCTGGATAGAATCTATACAATGACGGAAGTAAGCGGCCGCCTGGCTGACTGATGATCCGCATTCACGCAACATGCTATGACAAAAAAGGAGAACTCATGGAAGAACGTATTATCAATCTACTGAGAGAACAGTTCGGTCGCGATCTGACCGACAGCACAAAGGAAGAGATTTTCGAAGTACTGCTTCAGATCACCAAGCAGGAGATGGAGAACAGACCGAAGGTAGAAGGCAAGAAGAAGCTCTACTACATTTCGGCAGAGTTCCTGATCGGAAAACTTCTGTCCAACAACCTGATCAACCTCGGACTGTACGACGAGATCAATGATGTCCTCAAGAAATACAATATGGAAGTATCGGATATTGAGGAACTCGAGATGGAGCCGTCCCTTGGAAACGGCGGACTCGGCCGTCTGGCAGCCTGCTTCCTGGATTCCATCGCGACTCTGCAGCTTTGCGGAGACGGTGTGGGTCTGAACTACCACTACGGTCTGTTCCGTCAGGAGTTCCTGAACAACAGACAGAAAGAGATGCCGAACCCGTGGATCCGCAGAGAAAGCTGGCTGGAGCGCCGTCCGGTATCCTTCGAGGTTCCGTTCAAACGCTTTACCCTGAAATCCACTCTGTACGATATCGATGTACCGGGATATGAGACCGGCACAACGAACCGCCTGCATCTGTTCGATCTGGATTCTGTTGATGACAACATGGTCTATGAGAACAGCATCAGCTTCGACAAGGATGATATCCCGCACAACCTGACACTGTTCCTGTATCCGGATGATTCCGACCGTCAGGGCCAGATCCTCCGTATTTACCAGCAGTACTTCATGGTCTGCAACGCAGCACAGCTCATTCTCATGGAGGCGGAGCAGAGAGGCGCGGACTTCCACAAGCTGTATGACTATGTAACCATCCAGATCAACGATACACATCCGTCCATGGTTATTCCGGAGCTCATCCGTCAGCTTCAGCTGCGCGGCTTCGATATGGACGAAGCGATCGAGATCGTAAAGAAGACCTGTGCGTACACCAACCACACGATTCTTGCGGAAGCTCTTGAGAAATGGCCGATCGACTATCTGGAGGAAGTTGTTCCGCATCTTCTCCCGATCATCCGTGAGTTGGATGCCCGCATCCGCAGCAAGGTAGAGGACAAAACTACATACATCATCGATGACCAGAACCGTGTTCACATGGCACACATGGATATCCATTACGGATACTCCGTAAACGGTGTAGCGGCTCTTCATACCGATATTCTGAAAAACTCCGAGCTCAACAACTTCTACAAGCTGTATCCGGAGAAATTCAACAACAAGACAAACGGTATCACCTTCCGCCGCTGGTTCATCGCGGCGAACCCGGAGATGTCTGACTATATCGAGAGCCTGATCGGACCGGGCTTCAAGAAGGACGCGGAAGAGCTCAAGAAGCTCCTTGCTTTCAAGGATAATGAGGAAGTTCTCAAAGAGATCGGCCGTATCCGCGCGCACAACAAGCGCAAACTCTGCCGTTTCCTGTATGAGACACAGAACCTTGAGCTGGATATCAACTCGATCTTCGATGTACAGGTAAAACGTCTGCACGAGTACAAACGTCAGCAGATGAACGCACTCTACGCGATCTACAAATACTTCGAGATCAAAGCAGGCCACAAGCCGAACCGTCCGATCACCATGATCTTCGGCGCGAAAGCGGCTCCGGCATACACCATTGCGAAGGATATCATTCACCTGATCCTCTGCCTGCAGGAGCTCACCGCGAATGATCCGGAGGTAAGTCCGTACCTGCGCGTGGTAATGATCGAGAACTACAACGTAACAAAGGCAACCAAGCTTATTCCGGCAGCGGATATCTCCGAGCAGATCTCTCTGGCTTCCAAAGAGGCATCCGGTACCTCCAACATGAAGTTCATGCTGAACGGCGCAGTTACCCTGGGAACAGAGGACGGCGCAAACGTAGAGATCCATGAGCTCGTCGGTGACGAGAACATCTACGTATTCGGTAAGGACGCGGATACGGTCGTAGACCTGTACGACAAGGCAGCATACCACTCCAAGGAGTACTATGATAAGTCCGCGCTGATCAAGAAGCTTGTAGACTTCATCGTAAGTGACGAGATCATGGCTCTCGGCAACAAGGAGAACCTGGAGCGCCTGCACCACGAGCTGATCAGCAAAGACTGGTTCATGACTCTCCTTGATCTTGAGGATTACATCGAGACCAAAGAGAAGATGTTCGCAGACTTCGACGATCGCATGGGCTGGTACAAGAAAGAGATCGTGAACATCGCCAACGCCGGTTACTTCTCTTCCGACAGAACGATCGCGCAGTACAACGACGAGATCTGGCACCTGAAATAAGAACGGCGGATAGCAATTCTTTATAAGTAATCTTCGGCGGGGAGACCGCGGCAAATGCCGCAGCCTCCCCGCCGTTTTTGCATACAGAGCAGTCCGATATAGAGGTGCATAAATCAGAGGAATACGGGGATAGAAGAAAGGTCCTCTGGCTGGTGGAATGCGCAGCATCAAAAGGATGCCCAACGCAAAGACGCTCCCGCTCTACTCAGCTCGCAGCGGCACATAATGCACCATGATACGGTGCATAAGTGCCGGCGGCTTCATAAGCTTTGCTTATGGGCAATCCTTTCTTGCTGCGCAATGGACACGGATGCGGTAATCCTTGATGGATTACCGTGCCTTTGCACCCGCATTAAGGAAACGCGGGTGCAAACTCCCCTTACGGGGAGCACGCCCTGCGGGCTGGGCAAATACGGCGGACAAATCCTTGATGGATTTGTCCTGGCCTCATCCCCCGCAATAAGGAATCGCGGGGGATGACTCCCCTGCGGGGAGCACGCCCTACGGGCTGGGCAAATACGGATGGGTAATCCTTGATGGATTACCCATCCTGTGCTATAGTAGTAAAGTTCGATAACTATGCACATTTTTGGAGGCTTGTCGTGGCTGATTATTCTAAAGATATTGAGAAAAGACGTACATTTGCGATTATTTCACACCCGGATGCAGGTAAGACGACCCTGACCGAGAAGTTTCTTCTCTACGGAGGCGCCATCAATCTGGCCGGTTCCGTTAAGGGCAAGGCTACGGCGCGCCATGCCGTTTCCGACTGGATGGAGATCGAGAAGCAGAGAGGTATCTCGGTAACTTCCTCCGTTCTGCAGTTCAACTATGACGGCTTCTGCGTTAATATTCTGGATACCCCCGGGCATCAGGATTTCTCCGAGGATACCTACCGTACCCTGATGGCGGCCGACTCCGCGGTCATGGTCATCGACGGAAGTAAAGGTGTCGAGGCCCAGACCAGAAAGCTTTTCAAGGTCTGTGCGATGCGTCATATTCCGATCTTCACCTTCATCAACAAGATGGACCGCGATGCGAGAGAGACATTCGACCTCGTTGACGAGATCGAAAAGGAGCTCGGGATCCCGACCTGTCCGATCAACTGGCCGATCGGTTCCGGACAAAACTTCCGCGGCGTTTACGATCGTCAGACACAGAAGGTCCTGACCTTCCGCGATACGCTGAAGGGAACGAAGGAAGGCGTGGAGGAGGAGATCGACATTAACGATCCGCATCTCCTCGATGTGATCAGCGAAGAACAGAAGGAGCAGCTTCTGGAGGAGATCGAGCTCCTCGACGGCGCAGCTGCCGACTTCGACCAGAGCGCCGTTGACCGCGGCGAACTTTCTCCGGTATGCTTCGGCTCCGCGCTCACAAACTTCGGTGTCGAGACCTTCCTGGAGCACTTCCTGGCAATGACATCCTCCCCGCTTCCGCGAAAAGCGGATATCGGCCTGATCGATCCGGCCGATCCGGATTTCTCTGCCTTTGTCTTCAAGATCCAGGCCAATATGAACAAGAACCACCGCGACCGAATCGCCTTTATGCGTATCTGCTCCGGCAAATTCGATGCGGACAAAGAAGTCTATCACGTGCAGGGACAGCGCAAGATGCGCCTGCTCCAGCCGCAGCAGATGATGG
>JAXJTA010000204.1:0-6863 GCA_036309825.1 Eubacterium sp.
TATCTATACATTGTGCGACCTTTGCCGCATCCTTGTGTCCGTCGGTCTCCACGCCGCTGCTGATATCGACGGCAAACGGCCGGAACCGCCTGACCGCGTCTTCCACGTTTTCCGGCTTTAAGCCTCCCGCCAGCAAAAACGGACGCCCGATATCCCGGATCAGACTCCAGTCGAAAGTCTCTCCCGTCCCCGCCCCGTTATCAAGGAGAACGTAATCGGCAGCCGAGCCCCGCGCCCGGACAATGTCCGCTTCGTTTCTTACTTTGAACGCCTTGATGATCGGCACCGTGATCCCCTTGAATACCAGGATCTTCCGAAGCGTATGGATGTATTGTTCATCCTCGCCTCCGTGCAGCTGGATCGCCTGAATAATGCCGTCCGCCGCGTACCCGGCTGCCGTTTCCGGTTCCTGATCGACAAAAACGCCGACCGCGCGGATCGCGGGATCCAGTAAGGTTCTGAGCTGCGCCGCCTTTTCCTTCGGCACGTACCGCTTAAACGGCGGTGCAAGGATAAAGCCCGCAAAATCCGGTCGATATGTATTTACGATCCGGATATCTTCTTCTGTACGAAGACCGCAGATCTTGATTTTTGTATTATTCATACCTGTACCTGTATCAATCACGGCAGAGGCTCTTCAGCCGTTCGAGCTCCGCTTTCTTATCTTCACTTCGCATCAGCGTCTCGCCGATCAGTACCGCATCGGTCCCGTTCGCGTACAAACGGCCGACATCCTCCGGCGTCCGGATCCCGCTCTCCGAGACGTAGATCACATCCTTCGGAATCCTATCGCGAAGCCGGACGGAATTGTCGATATCAACGGTAAAGTCCTTGAGATTCCGGTTGTTCACACCGATGATCCTGGCACCAACGGATGCCGCCATCCTGATCTCTTCCTCGTCGTGTGCCTCAACCAGAGCCGACAGGCCGAGTGACCAGGCAAGTTCCTGGTACGCCTTCAGCTTCTTCTCATCGAGGATCGCGCAGATCAGCAGAACAGCAGACGCGCCGAGCACCTTTGCCTGATAGATCATGTAGGGATCGATCGTAAAGTCCTTGCGAAGGACCGGGATCGATACGGTATCCGCGATCTTCTTCAGGTAGTGATCATTTCCCTTGAAATAGACCGGCTCTGTCAGACAAGAGATCGCAGCTGCCCCCGCTTCTTCGTAGTCGGTGGCAATCGAAAGGTAAGGGAAATCCGGAGCGATCAGCCCCTTGGACGGCGACGCCTTCTTCACTTCGCAGATGAAGGACATTCCCGGCTTCTTCAAGGCCTGCTCAAACGGAAAACCGGTTTCCGCATCCATCTGTTCCGCTCTCGCCTTTACCTTTTCAAGCGGAACGGAATGCTTCTCTTTTTCAATTCGCCGCCGCGTCGTTTTTGCAATATCGTCCAGAATCATGGATCCTCTCCTAACTGTTTTCTATTATTTATTATTTATTGGACTCTTCGATAAATGCTTCCAGAACCTTCCGTGCCGCGCCGCTGTCGATCAGGTCCGCTGCCATCCGAACTCCTTCCGCAATGCTCTCTGCCTTGCCGCCAACATAGAGGCCGGCGCCGGCATTCATGAGCACGGCATTTCTTCTCGTTCCCGTGATCTTGCCGGACAGAATATCGCGTGTGATCTGCGCGTTCTCCTCCGGTGTGCCGCCGACGATCTCCGCTTTCGTTCCGCGTACCAGTCCGAAATCCTCCGGCTTGATCTCCGTCGTGCGGTAGAAACCATCGCGAAGCTCGCAAACGGTCGTCGACGCGCTGGCCGAGATCTCATCCAGACGGTCCTGTCCGTAAATGACAAGGGCATGCTTTGCGCCGATCTGGTCAAGAACCTTGGCAACCGGCTCAACCAGATATTCATCGTAAACACCGAGCACATACATGGTCGGTCTTGCCGGATTGGTCAGCGGTCCCAGAATATTGAATACCGTGCGGAATCCCAGTTCCTTTCTGATCGCGCCGACGTATTTCATCGACGTATGGTATTTCTGTGCAAAGAGGAAGCAGATGCCGACCTTGTTCAGCAGATCGACTGCTTTCTCCGGATCCTGCTGCAAATTCACGCCAAGGGTCTCCAGGCAGTCCGCAGCGCCCGAACGGGAGGAAGCGGCACGATTTCCGTGCTTTGCCACTTTGATGCCGGCTGCGGCAATGACCATCGCCGATGTCGTGGAAATATTAAAGGTACTGGATCTGTCACCGCCTGTTCCGACGATCTCCAGAACTTCCATGCCCGGATGCTCCACCGGGATCGCATGCTCACGCATTGCCTCCGCGCAGCCCGAGATCTCATCGATCGTTTCTGCCTTGGTGCTCTTGGTGGAAAGCGCCGCCAGGAAGGCCGCATTCTGCGTCGGTGTTGTCTCACCGTTCATGATCTCATTCATGACAGCATATGCTTCATCTCTTGTCAGATCCTGTTTCTGTACGATTTTCTCAATTGCCTCTTTAATCATAGCCTTATCCTCCGTTCCGCTGCCGGCATCGCGCTGCCGCCATGCCGCTGCTCTTCTCTATTTCATTTACTATTTCGTTTACTTTTTCTCTATGGCAATAAAGTTTTTCAACATGGTCCTTCCATGCGGTGTCATGATCGACTCCGGATGAAATTGCATGCCGAAGATCGGATACTCCGTGTGCTGCACGGCCATAACTTCGCCGTCATCCGCGCGCGCGATCACCTTCAGGAAAGCCGGGAGCGTATCCTCCTTCACCGCCAGCGAGTGATATCTTCCGACCGTTTCCTTTGCCTGCATCCCATTAAAAAGCGGGCTGGTCAGATCAAGATCAACAACGGACGACTTCCCGTGCATCAGTTTTTTCGCGTAGGTAACAACAGCGCCCGACGCCTCGCAGATCGCCTGATGACCGAGGCAGACACCGAGGATCGGATACTCCGCTCCCAGTTCCTTCACGACGTCCTCGCAGACGCCCGCGTCGGCAGGCCTTCCGGGGCCCGGGGAAAGGATGATGCATTCGGGATCCAGCTCCCGGATCTCTTTGATCGTCATCGCGTCGTTTCGGATCACGCGGATGTCCGGGTTGAGCGAGCCGATGACCTGATACAGATTATAAGCAAAGCTGTCATAATTATCGATCAGCAGGATCATGCCTCCACCTCCTCTGCTTCTTTGAGTGCCTCAACGACTGCCTTGGCTTTGTTGATGCATTCTCTGTACTCGCTGTGCGGATCGCTGTCGGCAACGATGCCCGCGCCGGAGCGGACAAAAACTTTGCCGTTCCGTTTGTATGCCAGGCGGATCGCGATGCACACATCGAGATTTCCCGTGAAGTCCACGTAGCCGATCGCGCCGCCGTAGATGCCGCGCTTGTCATTTTCCAGCTCATTGATCAGCTGGCAGGCACGGAATTTCGGAGCGCCGGAAAGCGTTCCTGCGGGAAGAACGGAATCCACGGCATCGATCGCCTGTTTATCATCTCTTAATATACCTTTTACGGCGGACCCGATGTGCATAACATGGGAGTACCGCTCGATGCACATGTATTTTTCAACCTCGACACTTCCGAATTTGCAGAGACGGCCCAGATCGTTGCGGCCCAGATCGACCAGCATATTGTGCTCGGCTCTCTCTTTTTCGTCGGCGAGGAGTTCCTTCTCCAGCCGCTGGTCCTCCTCATAATCCCGTCCGCGCGGTTTGGTGCCGGCCAGCGGGAAGGTGCGGATCGTTCCGTCTTCGACCTTGACCAGCGTCTCCGGAGAGGCTCCGGCGATCTCCACATCTTCGCCGGAGAAATAGAACATGTACGGAGACGGGTTCGTTGTCCGAAGAACACGGTAGGTATCAAGCAGGCTTCCTTCATACCTTGCCTTCATCGGATTCGAGAAAACCAGCTGGAAGATATCGCCTTCACGGATGTAATGCTTGATCCGTTCGACCTTCTCACAATACTCTTCTTCCGAAAGTGCCGGCTTCAGTTCTTCGAGAAGATGTCCCCTCCTGTGTTCCTTCAGTTCGCCGTTTCGCACGATCCGTTCCATCTCATCAAGCTGCAGAACAGCCCGATTGTAATCTGTCTCGATCTCATCTGTATGAACATTGGCGATCAGGACGATCTTCTGACGGAAGTTATCAAAGCAGATCAGCTTGTCGAAAAGCATCAGGTTGACATCGTCGAAATTGTCCTCAGCCTTCGCGTCCAGCTTCAGATTCGGTTCGCCGTACTGAATATAATCATAGGAGAAATACCCGACGAGACCGCCCGTCAGCGGCGGAAGTTCCGCAAGACGCGGGGAACGGTTTTCTTCCACGATCTGTTTGATGTAGATGCTCGGATGCTCCGTCTGCATGCGGATCTTTCCGCCGGCATTCACCGTAAGCACATGGTTTTTGCAGGAAAGTTCCATCGACGGATCGAAGCCGAGGAAGGTGTAGCGCCCCCACTGGCGGCTGTCCTCGACACTCTCCAGCAGAAAGCAGTGACTGCTTACATTCTGCAAAGCTCTCAGAACCTCGAGCGGTGTCCTGATATCCGAGAAGATCTCTCTTGTGATCGGAATTCGTCGGTAATCGCCCGACGCGGCGATCTCTCTTACTCGTTCTAGTGAAGTCTGCATTCCTTTTCCTCCTCGCCGATGCTCCAGGACGCGTCACTTACGCCGGCGTCCTTGCATCAAAAAAGCCCCTGACGGAATCTGATAGTTCCGTCAAGGGCGAGTAATCAAAAATAATACCCGTGGTGCCACCTTGTTTTGTGTTTTCCACACGCTTATGAGATACCAGCATATCTCCGGCATTATAACGTTTGCCTCACGTCTGTGCATACTAAGCATCCGCTGCTTTTCCCACAGCCCTCGGCGGCCCATTTACGAAACAGCTTTCTGCCCGGTTCTCATCACCCCGGACTCTCTGTAAGCGCCTCTTTCCGTTTTATTTCCGCTTCGTCGGTTTCCTGTATTTTTCTTGTCGATTTACTGTCCATTGTTTAACGTGGTAAATCGATAAATCTTGTATCAATTAAACCACACAGGGGAAGACTTGTCAATATGAAATTACTCCGAGGCATGCAGGACGGCTTAGAGCCGGTTGGTTTCCGGATGTCTGAGTCCGAAGGAGAACTTCCCCGAAGGTGACTCTCCCGTTGTCGATGAAGCACCTGCCGGGGAAGAATCTCCTGCGGATGAATACAGACGAAACCTACCGGGTCTTGCCGGATTGCATGCCGAACTTTAATCGATGCTGATTGCGAGGACTGTTTGACGAGGCACGAATGTGCCGAGGAGTTCCGCAGCCTCATGACCGGGCATGCAGGACGGCTTAGAGCCGGTTGGTTTCAGGATGTCTGAGCCCGAAGGAGAACTTCCCCGCAGGTGCCCTCTCTCATCGGAAGTCACGCCTCTTTCGTTTACAGACCGGTCTGGCGGTGATACTCATGCACCCACCGGTTAATGGTCTCTCTTATATTTTCCGGGAAGCCGGGAAACCGTACGTTTTCGATCTCCGCCTCCATTTTCTGACGTGTCTGGCCGTCCACCCCGAGCTCGTCGGCAAGTTTTTCGAAGGCTTCTTCGCCCTTGCCGAGGCGGACGCAGAAGAGATAGTTGACCAGCGTGGTATGGGAATAACACAGCTCATTGGCGCGCTTCATACACTCCGCCGCCTCATCGAACTGGAAGAGCTTTGCGTAAGCAACACCCATATTGTGCCATACCATCCCGTCGAACTGTTCTCCGAGATTGTCCTTTACGGCAGCGCCTTCCTCTTCCGAAGCGGCCGTCTCCTTCCGGTAGCGAAGGATCCCGGTATATGTCGCGATCGCTCTCGTATATTTCTGATGCGTTACAAGCGCGTCGGCGCGAAGCTTCCGGCGGACCGGATACGGCCTTGCGGCAAGTGTCTCCATCTGTCCGATCAGCTTCTTCTCCTCCTCGCGGTCGAGCCAGCGGATCTCCCGCACAACGGCAAGGATCATCTCCTCCGCTGAAGGGTTCTCCTCTTCGTCCAGAATACGGTTCAGCGTTTTTACCAGATGCGCCATCTGCAGGTCAGCCCCGAGCCAGTCCAGAAGGGCTGCACCGAAGAAAGTGACATCGACCAGATTCAGGTTATTGCAAAGGAAATAGCAGAGTTCTTCGATGGAGTAAACATACAGATCGATGTCTTCGATATAATACGGACTGTCTGCCCTCTTTATCTGACATAAAATTGTTTTGCTCACTTGTCTTCCTCCATCACTTCACGCCAAACCAGGCCAGATGCCGGGTAAATGTCCCCGAATCCCAGATCTTCCGCTTCGATCAGGCAGCGATTCGGCGACTCATAAGAGATGCTGACCCTGAGCCTTGTCGTCTTGTCCGGGCGTTCCGGAAGCTGCGGAAGCTCCATGCGGAAGGATCGCTGTCTCCGGTCGTTCATGCCGCTGACCAGAAACCGGAGTTCCGGCTCCCCGACGAGGATGCACTCACAGGTCTTCTCCGCCTCGTACCAGTTCACGCCGGCAGAGATCAGCGGATAGTAGACCTCCGTTCCCTGTACGACCATCTGCATGCCGATATTCTCACGGACGAGATCGCCGCCAAGGTACAGATAATCGCTGAGTTGCTTTTTCAGGACCTTTTCTCTGGCTGCGCAGCAGGCGCCGCGGGCAAAAACATTGTCCACAACAAATACTTTTCTTCTTCCCTTGCACAAGAGTGCCGTCGAACGGGCCGCCCAGTTTTTGTCGAAGGTATCGCCCATCAGGAAGATGCTGGAATAGATATTCTGGCGAAGCGACGCATTGACCATCTTGTAAAACTGGTCATCCCAGAGCATCTTCTCATTTGCCAGTGTGATCTCCATTCCCTCGACCGGCTTCACGGTGATCGGTCTCGTCTGCTGGTTCATCTCCAGTGACAGGA
>JAXJTA010000205.1:0-1217 GCA_036309825.1 Eubacterium sp.
GAATTACCGTTGCGGCTCCGGTTACGGCATCGCCGCCCGCGTATACGCCGGCTTTGGATGTCTGACCGTTCTCTTCATTCGCAATGATACATTTCTTTCTGTTTACATCAAGGCCGATCGTTGTAGAGGAGATCAGCGGATTCGGAGAGGTTCCGAGGGACATGATAACAGTATCTACATCCAGTTCGAACTCGGATCCCGGAATCTCTACCGGACGTCTTCTGCCGGAAGCATCCGGCTCGCCGAGCTCCATGCGGATGCAGCGCATTCCTTTGACCCAGCCGGTCTCTTCATCCACAAGGATCTCTGTCGGATTGCAGAGGAGATCAAAAATGATTCCCTCTTCCTTTGCGTGGTGAACTTCTTCAGCTCGTGCCGGAAGCTCTGCTTCGGAACGACGATATACGATATGAACCTCTGCGCCCAGGCGGAGCGCGGTTCTCGCGGCATCCATCGCTACGTTTCCGCCGCCGATAACAGCGACCTTCTTGCCGTGATGGATCGGTGTATCGTACTCGTCAAGGTAAGCTTTCATCAGGTTATTTCTGGTCAGATACTCATTGGCGGAGAATACACCCAGAGCACTCTCACCCGGAATATTCATGAACATCGGAAGTCCCGCTCCGGAACCGATGAAGACTGCCTCGTATCCTTCTTCGTCCATCAGCTGGTCGATCGTGATGGACTTACCGATAACAACGTTCGTTTCGATCTTGACACCGAGGCCTTTTACATTCTCGATCTCTTTATCAACGACCTTGGATTTCGGGAGACGGAATTCCGGAATTCCGTAGGAAAGAACGCCGCCCGCTTTATGAAGAGCCTCGAAGATCGTTACTTCGTAACCGAGTCTCGCCAGATCTCCCGCGCATGTCAGACCGGACGGGCCGGCACCGATAACCGCGATCTTGTGGCCGTTTGTGGAAGCCGGTGCAGCCGGTGTGATTCCGTTCTCTCTTGCCCAGTCAGCGGTGAATCTCTCCAGTTTACCGATCGATACGGGCTCACCTTTGATTCCGCGGATACATCTGCCTTCACACTGTGTCTCCTGCGGGCATACACGGCCGCAGACAGCCGGAAGGGCGCTGGACTCACTGATCACTTCATATGCTTTCTTGAAGTCTCCCTCTTTTACGCCGGCAATGAACTCCGGAATATTGATGCTTACCGGACATCCTTCGATGCACTTCGCGTTTTTGCAATGGATACATCTGGTA
>JAXJTA010000206.1:0-1659 GCA_036309825.1 Eubacterium sp.
CTTCATAAGAGAGTCATCGGACAGGATGAAGCCGTCACAGCGGTGGCACGCGCTGTCCGGCGCGGCCGCGTCGGCCTGAAAGATCCGAATCGTCCGATCGGTTCGTTCCTGTTTCTCGGTCCGACCGGTGTCGGACAAACGGAGCTTTCCAAAGCACTTGCCGAAGCGGTATTCGGAAGTGAAGAGGCAATGATCCGTGTCGACATGTCCGAATATATGGAAAAACACAGCGTATCAAAGCTGATCGGTTCGCCGCCCGGCTACGTCGGCTACGAAGAGGGCGGTCAGCTGTCCGAAAAGGTCCGCCGTCATCCATATAGCGTTCTTCTCTTTGATGAGATCGAGAAAGCCCATCCGGATGTTTTCAATATCCTCCTGCAGGTTCTGGATGACGGTCATATCACCGATGCGCAGGGCAGAAAAGTCAGCTTCAAGGAGACGATCATTATCATGACCAGCAACGCCGGCGCTTCGAGCATCATGCAGCCGAAGCACCTGGGCTTCCTGACCTGCGATACGGCGAAACAGGATTATGACTTCATGAAAAACCGTGTGATGGAAGATGTAAAACAGCAATTCCGTCCGGAGTTTCTGAACCGGATCGATGAGATTCTCGTCTTCCATGCGTTGACAAAGGAAGATATGAAGGCGATCGTGAATATCCAGCTGAAGGATCTGATCGCGCGTGCGAAGGCGGGCCTTGGGATCACACTGAAGGTTACGGCCGCCGTGAAGGAAAATCTGATCGAGAAGAGCTACGACAATAAATACGGCGCACGTCCTCTGAAACGGGCGATCCAGAGCCGCCTCGAGGATCCGCTGGCGGAAGAGATCCTGAACGGAAGGATCAAAGAAGGCGATATCATTTCCGCAAAATTGAAGGACGAGCAGATCGTTTTTGCCCCTCAGATCCGGAAATAATAAAATAAAATTAATCGAAAATCGACGGGACGGAAGTAGTATTCCGTTCCGTTTCGGTATATAATAATCCTAAATTAATACCTTAGGGGAGGACATGAATCATGTCAGTAGTAAAAGAACTGCTTCGCGCGGAGGAGAACGGAACCCTCAGCTTTGGAGACTACGAACTGGACGCGAAGAAGAAACTGGGCGATTTTGAGTTTCATGGTGATGTGTATAAGGTAAAAACATTCAAGGATATCACAAAGCTTGAGTGCAACGAGATCTTTGTCTATGAGTCGGTGCCGGGAACGGCGGTAAGGAATCTGCAGATCGATGACAACGGGATGACTTTCCTCGTTGAAGGCAATGAGGATGCGCAGATCACGCTGGGCGTTGAGGAGGATACCGAATATGAAGTGTTCCTGAACGGGGAGAGCATCGGTACAATGACGACCAATATGGGTGGTAAATTGTCCTTCAGCGTAGAACTTGCCAATGCGGAGACAGTGGAAGTTAAGGCTGTTCGCTTAGATAAGTAAGTGTGTAATTTCCGTATGATCCGGCTGCCGCGTGTCTCGTCAAAGGGGCGCGGCAGCCTTCTTCATGCTTGCGAATAATAATAAAGATTATCAAATAAAGATTATCATCGGAAAGGTTCGAATCCCGACTACAGAGGATCGGAACCGGGGAGAACAACGTGGCAAAAGATAAGAAAAGCGTTTTTTACTGTCAGAACTGCGGATATGAATCCGCAAA
>JAXJTA010000207.1:0-1332 GCA_036309825.1 Eubacterium sp.
ATCCTCCTGGGACAGGCGCGTCAGCTCGTTCTTCGCGTTCGCGATCATTTTCTCATCTTCGTATCCCCACCATACGCGATAGTCGGACGGGATCCATCCCTGCTCGACCGCATAATTGTAGTCCTCGATATTGTAGTCGCCATGCGTGGAGTAATAGACTCTGCGGCCGCCGAAGGTCGCGTCGGAGCCGATCATCAGGGTGTTGTTGTAGCCGTTATCCTCCAGAATGTCACCGAGTGTGGTGATTCCCGGAAAAAACGTCTCCTGTGTATTCATATTATTTTCGCCGATGTCGATCTGCAGCGGCAGTCCCGAGGACTGCGCAAACATCGCGCCGATCGTCCAGGTCGAACCCGGGTAGGAAATGCCGCCGTTCAGTTTCGACGGATCACCGCTGAAATTGACATTTTCTTCAGAGAGCTGTGTAAGCTCCGGGATCACGTTTTCCTCAAAGGCGCCGCCGTTTGCCGTATCGGCATAGGTCATTTCCATCGACTCCAGGAAGATGTAGATCAGATTCCGCTTCTGCTCCGGGAAAGTCAGCGTCGTGTCCTCCGGGTTCGCGTAGTTCTGCGCGATAAAATCATCGCTGAAATCATCTTCGCCGTCGGCCGTTTTTGCCGGACCGGAGAGCACCTTGCTGAAGTACTTATCCGCTCCGAGACGCACCCAGGCATCATGGACAATATATACAGAGAAAAGGATCGACGCGATCGGCAGTAATACAAGGATCACGCGGTACAGTTTCTTTGCTTTGCGAAGGAACAGGAAAAGTACGATCAGAATAACAGTGCCGATGATCGTCGGAAGCAGAGCGTGCTGCAGGTATTTCTCGACCATGCCGCCGCCCGTGCCCTCGAGCGGCATTGTCAGCTGGAAGAGCAGCTCATCGATCGAAAGCCGTTTCCAGGTCATATTCATCCAGCGATACGAGAAGAATAGGAGCATCGCAAAGCCCGCCAGAAAGACCACGATGATATTGGCAATGATATAAAAGATCTTTCCGACGATCGATCCCTTTTTTCTGGTTTCGCTCTCAGTTACCGGTTTATTTGTCATGAATTCTTTGTCCTCTGTCCCTGAAATAAATACTCCAGATATTTTCGATATGCCGATGGAACGGCATACCGCTCCTCCAGCTCGTTTTTGTCAGCCGCGATCCATTTCTTCTCGGCAGAAGCCGATGCGATACGGATCTCGTATCCTTCCATGTGCCATTCAATATGAGAGAAAATATGTCTGGCCGGTCCGACTTCACGAATCTGAAGCGGTGTCAGTCCCGCCTCTTCCACGGCGGAAAGGATCTCCTTCTGCGAAGGACTGCCTTCCAGC
>JAXJTA010000208.1:0-14555 GCA_036309825.1 Eubacterium sp.
CTATACGGGATCCTCCTCCAGCCGCGCGAATCCGTTCGTGATGCTGAGCAGGCAGGATACAACAGAGGGCGCCGGCGAATGCTGGGGCTTCAACCTTGTCTACAGCGGCAACCACGCGGAGACGGCTGAGGTCAACGCCTATGACAAGACCCGGTTCCTGTCCGGAATCAACCCGCAGGGCTTTTCATGCCTTCTTGAACCGGGAGAGGCCTTTGAAGCGCCGGAAGCGGTAATGACCTATACGAACAGGGGATTCCGGCAGCTGAGCCATAATATGCATCATTTCGTGCGCGAACATATCGTGCGCGGCACCTGGAAAAACAAAGTGCGCCCGGTCCTTCTGAACAGCTGGGAGGCGGCTTACTTCAAGATCGATGAAGGAAAACTCCTGAAGCTGGCCAAGGCGGGAGCGGATGTGGGCATTGAGCTTTTCGTCATGGATGACGGATGGTTCGGAAAACGCAACAGCGATAACGTATCTCTCGGCGACTGGACGCCGGACCCGGAGAAGCTTCCAGGCGGTCTGGCGCAGATCTGCCGCAAGATCAACGATCTCGGCATGGATTTCGGAATCTGGGTCGAGCCGGAGATGGTGAGCGAGGACAGTGATCTCTACAGAGCGCATCCCGACTGGGCAATGACCGTTCCGGGAAGGCATCATTCCGAGGGACGCAATCAGATGATCCTCGATCTGGCGAATCCGGAAGTCGTGGAATATATGACCGGACAGATGGAAAGCGTTTTTGCCTCCGCACCGATCCGGTATGTGAAGTGGGATATGAACCGCTACATGTCCGATGTCTATTCACCGTACCTTCCGGCGGAGCGGCAGGGCGAGACGGCTCACCGCTATATTCTCGGTCTCTACCGGATGATGAAAGCTCTGACGGAGAAATTCCCGGATATATTGTTCGAGGGATGCGCGGCGGGCGGCAACCGCTTCGATCTGGGAATCCTCTCGTATTTTCCGCAGATCTGGGCGAGCGATGATTCCGATGCCTATCACCGTGTCAAGATCCAGGAGGGCTACAGCTACGGCTATCCGCAGTCGACATACACGGCGCATGTATCGGCCAGCCCCAATCACCAGACGCTCCGCGTGACGCCGCTGGAGACGCGGTTCAATGTGGCCGCATTCGGCGTTCTGGGCTATGAACTGAATCTGACCGATTGCAAAAAAGCCGACCTCGAGGAAGTGAAGGAGCAGATCGCGGAGTACAAGCGTCATCGGGAGATGATGCAGTTCGGTGACTTCTATCGCGGAAGATCGCACAAGACGCATACCTGGACCGTTGTTGCACCCGACAGGAAAAAAGCCGCGGGCATGATCGTTCAGGGACTCGTGGAGCCGAACGTTCAGTTCCAGGCATACCGTGCCGTCGGGCTGATCCCTGAAGCGAGGTATCATTTCTATAACAGGCCGCGCAAGCAGGATATCCGGAACTTCGGTGACCTGATCAATACGGCGAGTCCGATCCATGTAAAACAGGATTCCGCTCTGCAGCGCGTACTGGCGCGATTCGTGACGATGCCGGGCGAAAAGGAGGACCGCTTTGTGAGCGGCGCTGCGCTGATGAACAGCGGCGTGAAACTGGCACAGGCCTTCAGCGCGACCGGCTACAATGAGGAGGTCCGCTACTTCCAGGATTTCTCATCGAGAATGTATTACATGGATGCGGACGAAGCGCATTGAAGCAGGCTGCGTCATAGATGAAAGCGGAAACAAGAACATAGGGGCTGTTGCACAGCAGCCCTGTACAGGAGGTATCAATGGGCAACAAGACAGCATTTGCGAAACCGGGCAATTTCCTGTATCCCGTGCCGGCCGTTATGGTCAGCTGCGCGGATAAGGAGGGAAAACCCAATATTATTACGGTCGCCTGGGCAGGCACGATCTGTTCCGATCCACCCATGGTCTCGATCTCTGTCAGAAAATCCAGATATTCGTATCAGCTGATCCGTGAGTCGGGGGAGTTCGTTATCAACCTGACCACGGAGGCGCTGATCCGTGCCGCGGATTACTGCGGTGTCCGCTCGGGACGCGAACACGATAAATTCGCGGAGTGTCATCTGACGCCGGAGAAGTCGGAAAAGGTATCGGCACCGTCGATCAAAGAGTCTCCGGTCAGCATCGAGTGCGTGGTGAAGCAGGTCGCGGAACTGGGAACGCACGATATGTTTATGGCAGAAGTGGTCTGCGTAAGAGTGGATGAGTCCATGCTTGACGCGACGGGGAAATTCCGTATGGAAGATGCCGACCTGGCGGTATATTCCCACGGCACCTATTACGGACTCGGCAGAATGCTCGGGACTTTCGGCTACTCTGTGAGGAAGAAACCGGCGGAAAAAAATGCGGGTAAAAAGACTCGTGCGAAAAAACAAAAAAACTTTCAAAAAAAGCGTTGACAACCTACCGGTCTTCTGGTAAAGTATCACGTGTTGAGCGGTTAAGGCCGCTGAGATAAAGCAAATGCAGGAATGGCGGAATTGGCAGACGCGCAGGCTTCAGGTGCCTGTGGTAGCAATACTGTGCGGGTTCAAGTCCCGCTTCCTGCACTTTATTTTTGCCCTGAATCAGCAGGCCGGTCGGCTGTTGGTTCTTTTTTTTTTGCCCAAATGGCCGTGCATAACAGCACGGCCTTTTCTTCTGCGCGGACGGGATGTACGCGCTCCTGTATGCTCAAAAATAAGTAGACAACAACAGCGGAAGGAATGCCTCAGCCGCTCGAATTTTGTGCACTTTGTAATGGGCACATGTGCTATAATAAAGCGACGTTTTTTCGATTGGTATAATCCAGGTAAGGAGTACGTGAATGAAAGCTTTTCTAATTCTTGAAGACGGACATGTTTTCACAGGAACAAGCATCGGTTCCAGAAAAGAAGTGATCAGTGAGATCGTATTTAATACGTCCATGACCGGCTATCTTGAAGTGCTTACCGATCCGTCCTATGCGGGACAGTCCGTATGCATGACATATCCGCTGATCGGCAACTACGGTATCTGCTATGAGGATCAGGAGTCTTTAAGACCCTGGATGGACGGTTTTATCGTACGTGAACTTTCACGCATGCCCAGCAATTTCAGAAGTCAGGATACGATTCAGAAATTTCTGAAGAGATTCGATATTCCGGGAATCGCCGGAATCGATACACGTGCGCTGACGAAGATCCTTCGTGAGTCCGGCACGATGAACGGCTGCATCACGACAAATGCGGATTTCGATCTCGAAGAGCTTCTTCCGAGAATAAAAGCATATACGACCGGCAAAGTGGTGGAGAGAGTAACCTGCACGGAGCCGGAAACGATGAAGGGGGATGGTTTCAAGGTAGCGCTGCTCGATTACGGCGTGAAATATAACATCGCCCGTTCTTTGAATGCGCGCGGCTGTGAGGTGACGATCTATCCGGCATGGACAACGGCGGAGGAGATCCTTGCTTCTCATCCGGACGGAATCATGCTGTCGAACGGACCGGGAGATCCGAAGGATTGTCCGAAGGAGATCGCGGAAGTTAAGAAACTCTATGATTCAAACGTGCCGATCTACGCGATCTGCCTTGGTCATCAGTTCATGGCGCTGGCAACCGGTGCCGATACCCACAAGATGAAATACGGCCACAGAGGCGGCAACCATCCGGTCAAAGATCTCGAGAACGGCAGAGTTTATATCACCTCGCAGAATCATGGCTATGTCGTGGATATGGATACACTGGATCCGAAGGTGGCAGTTCCGGCCTATGTCAATGTCAATGACAAGACGAATGAAGGTCTGAAGTACGTGGGCAAAAACATTTTCACCACGCAGTTCCATCCGGAAGCCTGCCCGGGACCGCAGGATTCATCGTATCTGTTTGACCGTTTTATCAAGATGATGGAGGAGAGTAAGTAATGCCAAGAGATCCGAGAATTAAAAAAGTACTGGTTATCGGTTCCGGCCCGATCGTTATCGGACAGGCTGCGGAGTTCGACTATGCGGGAACACAGGCATGCCGTTCTCTGAAGGAAGAGGTGATCGAGGTCGTCCTGCTGAACTCCAATCCGGCTACCATCATGACGGATAAGGATATTGCGGACCGTGTCTACATTGAGCCGCTCACCGTAGAGGTTGTAGAACAGCTCATTCTGAAGGAGAGACCGGACAGTGTTCTGCCGACCCTCGGCGGCCAGGCGGGACTGAATCTGGCTATGGAGCTGGAGGAGAGAGGCTTTCTCAAAGAGAACCATGTCAATCTGATCGGAACGACCGCGCTTACGATCAAAAAAGCGGAGGATCGTCAGACCTTCAAGGATACCATGGAGAAGATCCATGAGCCGGTGGCGGCTTCCGAAGTCGTTCACTCGGTCGAGCACGGCAGAGAGTTCGCCGAGAAGATCGGTTATCCGGTCGTTCTGCGCCCCGCATATACGCTCGGCGGTTCCGGCGGCGGCATCGCGCATAACAGAGAGGAACTGGAAGAGATCCTTGCCAACGGTCTGCGCCTGTCCCGCGTGGGAGAGGTACTGGTAGAACGCTATATCGGCGGCTGGAAAGAGATCGAGTACGAGGTAATGCGTGATTCGGCAGGCAACTGCATCACCGTCTGCAACATGGAGAATATCGATCCGGTCGGTGTACATACCGGCGACTCCATCGTTGTGGCACCGTCCCAGACCCTGGGCGACAAGGAGTACCAGATGCTTCGTACATCGGCGCTCAATATCATCACGGAGCTCGGCATCACCGGCGGCTGCAATGTTCAGTACGCGCTCAATTCGGACAGCTTCGAATACTGTGTCATCGAGGTAAATCCCCGTGTAAGCCGTTCTTCCGCGCTTGCTTCGAAGGCGACCGGATATCCGATCGCGAAGGTGGCGGCCAAGATCGCGCTCGGTTATACCCTGGATGAGATCCCGAATGCCATCACAAAGAAGACTTTTGCAAGTTTCGAGCCGATGCTTGATTACTGCGTAGTGAAGATCCCGCGTCTTCCGTTCGATAAGTTCATCAGCGCAAAGCGTACACTGACGACGCAGATGAAAGCGACCGGCGAGGTCATGAGCATCTGCAATAACTTTGAAGGCGCCCTGATGAAAGCGTTCCGTTCGCTGGAACAGCATGTGGATTCTCTGCTTTCCTATGATTTCACAAAGCTTTCCAAAGAGCAGCTGATCGAGCAGCTGCACATCGTGGATGATATGCGCATTTGGAGGATCGCGGAAGCGGTTCGCCGCGGCATTTCCTACGAAACGATCCATGAGATCACGAAGATCGATATGTGGTTCATCGATAAGATCGCCATCCTTGTGGAGACGGAGCAGTCTCTGAAGAACGAAGAACTCACCGAGGATCTCCTTCGCGAGGCGAAGCGGATGGAGTTCCCGGATTATCTCATCGCCTCTCTGTCCGGCAGAACGGAAGAAGAGATACGCGCGATGAGAAAAGAGTACGGAATCACAGCTGCGTACAAGATGGTAGATACCTGTGCCGCGGAGTTTGCCGCGGAGACACCGTATTTCTATTCGGTATACGGCGGAGAGGATGAAGCCGCTTCCGTGCAGACTGGCAAAGAGAAAAAAGTTCTCGTCCTCGGTTCCGGTCCGATCCGTATCGGTCAGGGTATCGAATTTGACTTCTGTTCCGTGCATGCCACCTGGGCATTCGAAAAAGAAGGATACGAGACCATCATTATCAATAACAACCCGGAGACCGTAAGTACCGACTTTGATATTGCCGATAAGCTGTATTTCGAGCCGCTGACGCCGGAAGATGTGGAGAACATCGTCAATATCGAGCATCCGGACGGCGCCGTTGTTCAGTTCGGCGGCCAGACTGCGATCAAGCTGACCGAGGCTCTGATCAAGATGGGTGTGCCGATCCTCGGAACCTCCGCGGAAGATGTAGACGCCGCGGAAGACCGCGAACTGTTTGACCAGATCCTTCGCCAGACCGGCATTCCGCGCGCGGCGGGACACACCGTTTTTACCGCTGATGAAGCGGTGGCGGTTGCGAATGAGCTCGGTTATCCGGTCCTTGTACGTCCTTCCTACGTACTGGGCGGACAGGGTATGCAGATCGCCATTAATGACGAGGACATCATCAAATACATGGCGGTCATCAACCGCTATGCGCAGGATCACCCGATCCTTGTTGATAAATATCTGGAAGGAAAAGAGATCGAGGTTGACGCGGTATGCGACGGTGAGGATATTCTGATCCCGGGCATCATGCAGCACATCGAACGCGCCGGCATTCATTCCGGAGACAGTATCTCCGTATATCCGGCGATCGGACTCTCCGGGGAGATCAAGAAGAAGATCGAAGAGGATACGAAGAAGCTCGCAACGGCACTTCATGTTCTCGGCATGATCAATATTCAGTTCATCGTTTATCAGAACGAGGTCTATGTCATCGAGGTAAATCCGAGATCCTCCCGTACGGTGCCGTACATCAGTAAGGTAACGGGAATTCCGATCGTACCGCTGGCAACGCAGGTCATCCTCGGACACAAGATCCGTGAACTCGGTTATGAGCCGGGACTTCAGAGCGAAGCGGATTATCTGGCGATCAAGATGCCGGTATTCTCCTTCGAGAAGATCCGCGGCGCGGATATCAGCCTCGGACCGGAGATGAAGTCCACCGGTGAGTGCCTCGGTATCGCGCGCACCTTTAACGAAGCTCTGTATAAGGCTTTCCTCGGCGCCGGTATCAATCTGCCGAAGTATAAGAATATGATCATTACAGTCCGCGACAGAGAGAAGGAAGCGATCGTTCCGATCGCCGGACGCTTCGAGGCGCTGGGCTACAAGATCTATTCCACGAGAGGAACCGCGAAGGCGCTGAATGAACACGGCGTTCACGCGATCCCGATCAACAAGATCGAACAGCCGAGTCCGAACCTGATGGATCTGATTCTCGGACACAAGATCGATCTGGTCATCGATATTCCGGAACAGGGCGTCGAACACTCGAAGGACGGCTTTGTCATCCGTCGAAATGCTATTGAGACCGGTGTCAATGTATTGACAGCGATCGATACGGCCGAGGCGCTGATCACCTCTCTGGAAAATACCGATATCAAGAAGCTGGAGCTGATCGATATCGCCGGAATCGCCGGCCGCGGCAGGGCATGAACCCGACAGAAAAAAACATACGCGACAGGAGATAGTACATGTTTATCATAATCAAAACGATTATTCTCGGAATCGTAGAGGGAATCACGGAGTGGCTCCCGATCAGTTCCACGGGACATCTGATCCTGTTCAACAGCTTCTTCAACATGGAGGAGCTGATGGGCGGGGATTTCATGTCCATGTTTGACGTGGTGATCCAGCTCGGCGCGATCCTTGCCGTCGTTGTGATCTATTTCAATAAGCTCTGGCCCTTCCATTCGAAGAGCGCTTCTCCTGCGTTTTCGCAGTTTCGGAATCGGCAGACGGAAGGGATCGAAGCGAAGCTGCAGGGCTTTGCCGACGATCATGTCTATATGGACAAGATCTTCCTCTGGATAAAGATCATCATTTCCGTGATTCCGGCAGTCATTATCGGTCTTCCGCTTGATGACTGGCTGGACGCGCACCTGTATAATCCGATCACGGTGGCGCTGATGCTGATCATCTACGGCTTTCTGTTCATCCTCATTGAGCGATGGAATGCCGGAAGAAGACCGGTGATCAAAAGTATCCGCAGGATCGGTGTGCGGGAAGCACTGCTCGTCGGCCTTTTTCAGTGTCTCGCCATGATCCCCGGTACCTCGCGTTCCGGCGCTACGATCATCGGGGGACTTCTTCTCGGCATGTCGCACACATGCATCGCGGAGTATACCTTCTATCTGGCGATCCCGACGATGCTCGGCGCATCGCTGCTGAAGATCGTTAAATTCGGTCTTCATTTTACATCGCTGCAGGCTGCGGTCCTTCTGATCGGCTGCGTTGTATCGTTCATCGTATCGATCTTCGCCATTCGATTCCTGATGAGCTATATCCGCAGGCACGACTTTAAGGTCTTCGGATATTATCGTATCATTGTTGGTATTCTCGTATTGATCCTCGGCGCTGCCGGCATCGTACACGCGTGACGCGGGATCCGTTTAGGGAAGAAGAGGGCGGTGATAACCGCACGAAATTATATCTTCAAGAAATATTAGAAAACAGGAGATTATTATGAACCCAATCGTTATCTGGTACGAGGCGCATCTGGCACATATCCTCGCACCTCAGGCCTTTGTCACACTGATTTCCATGCTCCCTCTGATCGAATTGCGCGGAGGAATTCCCGTTGCCAGAGTTCTTGAATTACCGTTATGGCAGGCATTGCTTTTTTCCATCATCGGCAATCTGATCCCGATCCCGTTTATTCTGCTGTTTATCAAGAAGATCTTCAACTGGCTGCGCCCAACCAAACATCTGGGCGGAATCGTCAGAAAGCTCGAGGCAAGAGCGATGAAGAAGAGTGACGGTGTGAGCAAGGCGGAGTTCTGGGGCCTTGTCGCATTTGTCGGTATTCCGCTCCCGGGAACCGGCGGCTGGACGGGCGCGCTGATTGCTGCTCTTTTGAATATCGATATCAAAAAAGCGACACTTGCGATTCTGCTCGGCGTTGCCATTGCAGCGACGATCATGAGCCTGATCGCATATGGTGTGTTCCATATGTAACGCGGAACTTTGTTCGTGACATTTTACCAAAAGCATTCTATAATAATTTATAGAATGCTTTTTTTATACATGAAAACTAAAAACAATTATGGGAGGTAACACAACATGGCAGGTATTTTACAGAGATTCAAAGACATCATGTCCGCAAACATCAATGCTCTTCTTGACAAGGCAGAGGATCCGGAGAAGATGATCGATCAGTATCTTCGCAACATGCAGGATGATCTGGGCAAGGTAAAAGCAGAGACAGCATCCGTCATGGCTGATGCTACACGCGCAAAACGCGAGCTTGAAGAGTGCGACGAGGAGATCGAGAAATATCAGAAGTTTGCCGAGAAAGCACTTGTAGAAGGAAACGAAGCAGATGCGCGTAAGTTCCTTGAGAAGAAAGGCCAGCTTACCAAAGACCGCGAATTGAAAGCGAAAATGGCAGAGGTGACACAGGCTAACGCGGATAAAATGCGCGCTATGCACGATAAGCTGACAAAAGATATCGCAGAGCTGAATGAGCGCAAGGCTTCCATCAAGGCAAAAATTGCCGCTGCTAAGACCCAGGAGAAGATCAATGATCTGACAGAGAAGGTCGGCAACATGACGGTAGACGATCATATGTCCGATTTCGCGAGAATGGAAGACAAAGCGGACCGCATGCTGGACGAGGCAAACGCAAGAGCGGAGCTGAATGACACCACAACGGCTGAACCGACCGCTGAGGAACTGGCAGACAAATATGAGGAAGGCACAGACGCGGATGTTGATGCAGAGCTGGCAGCTCTGAAAGCAAAACTCGGTGTTCAGTAATCGGTTTTTCACTAGACGGGAGGAATGACCTATGGGTTTACGCGATCAGTTAGCTAACGTGGTCGAATGGGAACAGTACAACGATGATATTATTTTCTGGAAATGGAAAAACCGCGAGATCAAGAAGGGCAGCCGACTGATCATTCAGCCGGGCCAGGACGCGATTTTCCTGTATAACGGAAGAACAGAAGGTATCTTCCGGGATGAAGGAAGCTTTGATATCGAATCGCAGATCATTCCTTTCCTGTCCACGCTGAAAGGATTTAAGTTCGGTTTCAACAGCGGCATTCGTGCCGAAGTTCTCTTCATCAACACGAAGGAGATGACAGAGAAGTGGGGAACCAAGAATCCGATCAATATTCCGGCACCGGGCCTTCCGGGCGGAATGCCGGTTCGTGCCTTCGGTACCTTTACCTGCAAAGTTGCGGATGATCAGATCCTTATGGACAAGATCGCCGGTGCGGCAGATGAGTTCACACTGGCAGATGTGAAGGCACGTGTGATGTCCAATGTCGATCAGCTTCTGATGAAGTGGATCGTTCGCGAAGGCAAGGACATGTTCCATCTGCAGGCATACGCGACGGACATTTCCAAAGGAATTGCCGAGGATCTGGATTACCAGATGCGTAAGATCGGAATTGCCGTTACGGACTTCACGATCGCAAGCGTTTCTTATCCGGAAGAAGTGCAGAAGATGGCGGAGAAAGCCGCTTCGCAGAGCATGATCGGAGACATCGGAAAGTATCAGCAGGTTGCTATGGCAGATGCCCTTTCTAACGGAGGAAACGGCGGAAGCGCAGCGGCGGATATGGCTGGTATGGCAGCAGGTCTTGCCATGGGACAGCAGATGATCAATCAGATGAACGGTCAGACGGCAGCTTCCGCGGGTCAGGCGGGTGCTGCAGCACAGACAGCAGCCGGCGCAGCTTCGGCAGTAGGCGGTGCGGCAACGGGACCGAAGTTCTGTCCGAATTGCGGTACGCCGACCAATGGTGCGAAATTCTGTACTAATTGCGGAACCAAACTGATCTGAAAAACGGACTGAATACAGTTCGGATTTTCGGGTCACAGATTTATTTTTATTAGGAATTGAGGGTAACAGCATATGCAGCTTCTGGAAGAAAGAATCATGAGAGACGGCGTTGTAAAAGCCGGCGATGTATTAAAGGTTGATAATTTCCTGAATCATCAGATCGATGTCGACCTGCTTAATGAGATGGGAAAAGAGTTCTACCGCCTCTTCGGAGACAAACAGATCGATAAGATCGTTACGATCGAGTCTTCGGGAATTGCCATCGCGGCGATCACGGCGCAGTATTTCCATGTACCGCTTGTTTTTGCGAAAAAAACGCAGAGTATCAACATCGATGGAGAGGTCCTCTCCACGAAGATCCAGTCGTTCACGCACAAGCGCGTATATGATGTGATCATTTCCAAGAAATATATCAAAGAAGGCGAGCATGTGCTCCTGATCGACGACTTCCTCGCAAACGGCTGTGCCGTGCAGGGACTGATCGAGATGATCAAACAGGCGGGTGCCGTTGTCGAGGGCGTAGGTATCGCCATCGAGAAGGGACAGATGCAGGGCGGCAAGCTGCTGCGCGATGAGGGACTGCAGGTCGAATCTCTTGCGATCATCGAGAGCATGGATGACAAGACCGGCAAGATCACCTTCCGTCATTGATCAGAGTACAGGAGAACATTAGAAATGAAGTGTCCGTATTGTAACCAGGATAATACAAGAGTCGTTGATTCAAGACCGGTGGAAGAGGATAATTCCATCCGCCGCCGCCGCGTATGCGACAGCTGCGGCCGGAGATTCACCACGTATGAGAAGATTGAACAGATCCCGCTGATGGTCATCAAGAAGGACCAGAGCCGCGAGCAGTATAACCGCACAAAGATCTTTGACGGTGTAATGCGCGCCTGCCACAAGCGGAAAGTTTCGGTACAGCAGATGAATGATCTGGTCGATTCTGTCGAGATCGAGATCTTCAACAGAGAAGAGAAGGAGATCCCGAGTCATGAGATCGGATCCATGGTCATGGATCGTCTTAAGGATCTTGATCCGGTTGCTTATGTACGATTTGCTTCTGTCTACAGGGAGTTCAAGGACGTGAATACATTCATGGACGAACTGAAGAAGATCCTGTCATAACAAATGAAAAACACTGCGGTCTAGTGCGCTGCAGTAAGAAACATGAAGGACTGCCATTGCGATTGGCAGTCCTTTTTTGCGTACGGAGATGCCGGAAAGCGACAACCCTCTGGCTCCGTTTCCCTCGCTTCGCTCAGTCCAAATGTCGCTGCGAGGGCAGTCGCTTTCCGGCATCTGGGCAATGCAGCACGAAAAGAAAATCAGAAAAACCGCGGGATCTGCTCCCGCGGTTCCTTGTATCCTTGCCATATAGTTATGTAATCGTATGATTTTGTAGATCAGCCCTGGCTCTGCTGCTCGACAAGGCGGTCGCCGCTGTAGCGCTCGCGGAGTTTCGGTTTGTCGATCTTGCCGGTCGCGTTGCGCGGGACATCGGCGAAGATGATCTTGCGCGGACGTTTGTAGCGCGGAAGGTCGAGGCAGAAGTGATTGATCTCGTCTTCGGTGCAGGTCATGCCTTCCTTGACCTGAATGATCGCGGTCGCGATCTCACCCAGTCTGGGATCGGGTGTACCGATGACTGCTACATCGTGAACTTTGAGGTTCGCGGAGAGGAATGCTTCGATCTGTACCGGATAGAGGTTCTCACCGCCGGAGATGATGACGTCTTTCTTACGATCGACGAGCCAGATGAAACCGTCCTCGTCCATGCGGGCCATATCACCGGTAAAGAGCCAGCCGTCACGGAGCGTTTCACGGGTCGCCTCAGGGTCCTTGTAATATTCGACCATGACGCCGGGACCCTTCACGCAGAGTTCGCCGACTTCGCCCTGTGCGACAGGAGTTCCGGACGGATCGACGATCTTGACCTTCCAGCCGTAGCCCGGAATGCCGATAGCGCCGACCTTGTGGATGTTCTCCATGCCGAGATGGACGCATCCGGGACCGGTGGACTCGGACAGGCCGTAGTTGGTATCATATTTGTGATGCGGGAAATATTCCATCCATCTCTTGATCAGGCTCGGAGGAACAGGCTGTGCACCGATGTGCATCAGACGCCACTGACTGAGCCGGTAATGGTTGATATCAAGTTCCCCTCTGTCGAGAGCGGCGAGGATGTCCTGCGCCCACGGAACCAGAAGCCATACGATCGTGCAGCCCTCGTTGGAGACCGCCTCGAAGATATCCTTCGGTTTATTGCCCTTCAGGAGAACGGCGCGGCTTCCGGTGTAGAGAGAGCCGAACCAGTGCATTTTTGCGCCGGTATGATAGAGCGGCGGGATGCAGAGAAAAACATCGTTCTTTGTCGTTGCATGGTGCGTGGCTTCCATTTTTGCCGACTGCATCAGTGCCGTGTGGCGAAGCAGTATCGCCTTCGGGAAACCGGTCGTGCCGGAAGAGTAATAGATGGCCGCATAGTCATCGTCCTCCACCAGGACCTTCGGTGCTGCACTGGACTGGTTCGCGGCTGCATGATAATAATCCTCCGCAAAGCTCGGGCAGTTGTCACCGACGTACATAAGAAGGGTGTCTTTGTTCAGGTCGGGAGCGATCCTTTCGACGCGGCCGATAAATTCCGGCCCGAAGAAGAGGACATCGACATCCGCTTTCTTTACACAATAATCGATCTCATCCGACGTGAAACGGAAGTTCAGCGGCACCGCAATGGCACCTGCTTTGAGAATACCGAAATAGATCGGAAGCCATTCCAGACAGTTCATCATCAGGATGGCAACCTTCTGTCCCTTGCTGATACCCTTGCTCAGCAGAAGATTGGCCGCGCGGTTCGCTTTTTCGTCAAAAACGGACCAGGTAATGTAACGGCGGTACGGAATGTTAGAGGTGGACTGGATCAGTTCATATTCTTTCCAGGTCACACGCTGGGGTTCCGTAACTTCCGGATTGATCTCTACCAGTGCGGTTTCATTTCCGTACAGTTTGCTGTTTCGTTCCAGCAGATCGGTAATAGGCATTTTCTCGTTCCTCCACAATAAAGGATTTTTTCACTTTAAACCACTAAATTATGATAGCTGATTATCTGTGTAAAGTCAATAAAAAAGCGCTTTTGTTCGGTGCTTTACTGTGCTAAAATAATAATAACTTTTGGTTGAACAAAAAGGAGAGAATTACTATGAAGCAGTTATTACTTGGCAATAAGGCAGTTGCCCGCGGCTTATACGAAGCCGGCTGCTGCTTTGCGTCCAGTTATCCGGGAACACCGAGTACCGAGGTAACAGAAGAACTTGCGAAATATGATGATGTTTATTGTGAGTGGGCACCGAATGAGAAGGTAGCAATGGAAGCTGCCTTCGGCGCGTCTCTGGCCGGCCGGCGTTCCTTCTGCGCGATGAAGCATGTGGGACTGAATGTCGCTGCCGATCCGCTTTATACTATGTCCTATACCGGTGTAAACGGTGGAATCGTCATCGTTGTTGCCGATGACGCTGGCATGCATTCCTCTCAGAATGAGCAGGATTCACGCCACCATGCGATCGCATCCAAGGTTCCGATGCTGGAGCCGTCCGATTCCGAAGAGGCACTTTCCTTCACCAAACTTGCCTATGAACTTTCCGAGAAATTCGACACCCCCGTTCTTCTGAAAATGTGCACCCGTGTGGCACATTCCCAGTCGATCGCCGAGGTGGGTGAGCGTGTCGTTCCGGAGAGAAAAGCATATGAGAAAAATATCCCGAAGAATGTTATGATGCCGGGCATGGCGAAGAAGCGCCACCCGATCATCGAAGAACGCACCAAAGCGCTTCGCGAGTGGAGCGAGACATCGGGCATCAATCGCGTGGAGATGGGCGGAACCGGGATCGGAATCATCACATCCTCCACATCTTATCAGTATGTAAAAGAAGTCTTCGGAGACACCGTATCTATCCTGAAGATCGGTATGGTGAATCCGCTGCCGGAGAAGATCATCCTTGATTTTGCTTCCAAAGTAGAAAAACTTATTGTCGTTGAGGAGCTTGATCCGATCATCGAGAATCACGTAAAATCGCTCGGACTCAAGGTCAGCGGCAA
>JAXJTA010000209.1:0-4013 GCA_036309825.1 Eubacterium sp.
GGATCTCTTCAAGTTCGCGTACGGTCTTCGCATAGCAGTCGGCAAGCGAAGTATAGATGCAGGTCGCCAGCTGACCGAAATTCTCCGGAACCTTCTGCCCGGTTCTTTCACAGTAGCTCTTCACTTCCTCGATCATGGATGCCGGTGACAGGAAGCACTCGTCATTCGCGTCAACGCGGGACGGGAAATCCTTCTCCGCTTCCGCCATTTCTACGATCTGCGGGAAACTGTATTTGTCGTTGACCTCATGTCTGGAAGAATTGATCATCCAGAGGCCCATGATGTTCTTCAGATAGCGGAATCTGTGATCATATCCGCCCTCGTTCGTGAAATTATGTTCCTGGCTGAGCGCGGAAGCGTTTGCCACTCTGTTCTCAACACCCATCAGAGACCAGGTACCGGAACTGATATAGGCGAAATCATCATCGTTTGCCGGAACCGCAAGAACGGCAGAACCTGTATCATGGGTACACGGAACGATGACCTCACAATCATAGCCGATCTCTTCCGCCAGCTCCGGACGAATATGTCCGAGCTGCGTTCCCGGCATGACGAGCTTCTGGAAGATCTTCTTCGGGTAGCCCAGACGATCGATCAGTTCCCAATCATATTCGTTGGTCTCTGCGCTGATCAGCTGACCTGTCGTAGCTTCCGTATACTCATTGACCTTCTGACCGGTGAGGAGCCAGTGGAAATAATCCGGTACGTACAGCAGAGTCTCTGCCTTCTCCAGCTGCTCCGGATGTCTGATCTTCAGTGCCATCAGCTGGTATACGGTATTGAAGATCGCTTTCTGAATACCGGTGCGGGCATAGAGTTCCTTTTCCGGAATAATTTTGTAAACTTCCTCATCCATGCCGTCGGTGCGGTGATCACGGTAGCCGACGGTATTGCCGATCACCTGATCGTCCTTGTCGAGCAGAACAAAGTCCACGCCCCAGGTATCGACGCCGACGTAACTCGGGATCTTTCCCATCTCTTTACATTTTTTGAATGCCGTTTTTACCTCTCCGAAGATGCGGTCAAACTCCCAGCAGAGCTCACCGTCTTTTTTTACAAGTCCGTTCTCAAAGCGATGAACTTCCTCGAGCTGGAATTTGCCATTTTCGAGCCATCCGAGCATCATACGTCCGCTGGATGCGCCGAAATCAAGCGCTGCATAATATTTCATTGGAACTTTCCTCCTTAAAAAAACATCGAATCTCACAAGTTCCCACAACTGTTACCTAGAATTATATCAAAAACGGGCATTTTATAGAAGAACCATGTTTGACAAAAAAAGTGTCCTTATTTGCAGCAACTTTGCTGCGAGGACAAAAAAAGAGCGCCGGTCAGCTGACCGAAGCTCTCTTTACAGTGCGTGTATGGCTGCCGCACGCACCGTGCGGCATGGTACTTTCTTAATTCAGCATATTCTTTCATTTATTGCAGCATATCTTCCAGGATCTTCCGGCTCTTCAGCGGATAATCCAGGATCTTCTTTGTGTGCCGGTCCATCGTGCGCTCCAGCTCCCGAAGGACTTCCTCCGTGACCGTGAACGTGTACAGCTTCGTGAGCGGCTGCGTACACACGTAGTCGATCACATAGAGCGCAGCCTCACTCAGAGTCCCTGCCTCGGGGGCATATTCGCCATTCATCGTGATCAGCCGCAGCTCGAAGATCCGCCGGACGAGCCTGTCGTCGATCTTCGGATTAAGGAGTGCCTTGATCGACAGGTAGAGGAGGTTGAGCATCTCCGTTCCGTCGAGTCCCTCGCGGCCGTAATAGCCTGCAAAATCCAGAAAGTAGTAGGCATAATAGATCCCCGGATATTCCATCGCCATCTCTGTGAAATACTCACTGATGTCGGTGTGGATCAGGTTGTAGGAATTTCTTCCCTGAATGAGGGAAAAACTTCCTGTCGCGAGCGGATTGGACGCCGCCATCAACGTGCTTCCGGGACGCCTCGCTCCCCGGGCGAACGCGCTGATCTTGCCCAGCTCCCTCGTCAGGATCACAACTCTTTTGTCATTTTCACCGATCGGGGCTGCGGACAGGACCATGCCGGTCGCCGTTATCGCTTCACTCATCCTTACTCCTTGAGGTTCTGTTTGTCGTAGCCGTAGTTTTTCACCAGGATGTCACTCTCGCGCCAGTCCTTGCGGACCTTTACCCAGATCTTCAAATTCACCTTTCCGTCGAGAAGCTTCTCAATGTCTTCTCTTGCCTCTGTTCCGATCTTCTTCAGCATTGATCCCTGTTTTCCGATGATGATGCCCTTGTGGGAATCTCTCTCGCAGATGATCGTTGCTTCGATATCGGTGATCAGGCCGTTCGGGCGCTCGCGCATCTTCTCGATCGTGACCGCGATGCCATGCGGGATCTCCTCACCCAGCGAACGGAGTGCCTTCTCGCGGATCAGCTCTGCAGCGATCTGACGAACCGGCTGGTCGGTAACGGTATCTTCGTCGTAGAACCGCGGGCCGTAGGGAAGGATCTTGTACAGACTCTGCACCAGCAGATCCAGATTCGTACTCTGCTTTGCGGAGACCGCCACGATATCCTCGAACCGCGTTACATTGCGATAGGTCTCCATCGTCGCCGCGACCGCGTCCTTCTTCACCTTATCGATCTTATTGATGACGAGTACGACCGGGATGCCCGCCTTGTCGAGCATCTTCGCGATGTGCTGCTCGGCAGCGCCCACGTAATCGCCGGGCTCGATCAGCCACATTGCCGCATCCACATCCTTAAGCGAGGACTCCGCCGCGTAGACCATATACTCGCCGAGTTTGTTTTTCGCCTTGATGATTCCCGGCGTATCCAGAAAAACGATCTGGCCACGTTCATCGGTATAGATCGTCTGGATCCGGTTTCTCGTCGTCTGCGGCTTTCTCGAGGTGATCGCGATCTTCTGTCCGATCAGGTGATTCATCAGCGTGGACTTGCCCACATTGGGACGTCCGATCAATGCTACGAAGCCGGTCTTCAGTTTATTTTCTTCCATTTTCAGCCTTTCACCAGAGCCTCTACGCTCTGAAGCGCGTCTCTGTCGCGGTCGATGACCGCTTCACTTCCAATGACGCAAATGTTATCCGCCCTGACGATCGCCTCCGCGTACGGTGCAAGAGCACGGATGCCCGCCGCGTCCGCAGCGAGGATCTCGTCGCGCTCCTTCTGGAAATCCTCTTCCGTCAGATGGCTGTACCAGCAGGAAAGAGCAAGATCTCCGAGCGCGGCCGCGTTCATCGGTGTATCCAGTTCGCTGATCGTTCCGATCACATATTTGGTCATATTGCGTTCATCCGCTTCAAAGTTTTTCAGATAATCCGGAAGCCCCCGGAAGATCGAAAGTGTATTTTTAAGATGCGGATCACGATAGGACACCAGTCCTTCGCCGCCCGTTCTCCGGAAATTGCTCATGCATCCGTAAGCGCCGCCGAGCGTCCGGATATTGGTCCAGAGATACTCGTAGTTGAGCATCACGTGAAGCGTCCGGAGAAGACCGGTGTACGGAAGTCCTTCCGAGCGGTAGTTGCCGACCATGGCCACATACTGCACCTGGCCGGAGGTCTTGAAGCCTTCGTTCTTTCTGTCCGGTGCCCACTCGAAGGAACCCTTCTCCACAGGATCTGTATAAAGTACCTCTCTCAGGGAACGGATCTCGTTCTCCACACCGTCAAAACCGGTGCCGTCCGCGGTGAGGCTGACGGTCAGATTCTCCGGGCGGAAGACCATCCGGGTCAGTTCTTTCAGCTTCTCCGACAACGACGCGAAGTTTTTCTCAAAGTCCGCACAGATGCTTTCTACGAGGCGGAAATGATCGATGCCGGAAGTTTTCTCGTTCCAGGCAGCCGTCTCGGACTGATAGGAACTTGCACGGAGAATGGCCGACGCGTGTCCCGCGGACGGAATTCCCGTCTGCATGGACATCTTCTTGCCGGAAAGGATCTCGCGGATCCTCCTGTCCTCATCGAATTTCGAGGTCGTGATGATCTCCCTGATCATCGCCCAGACGAATTCCTGCTCCGGA
>JAXJTA010000210.1:0-8515 GCA_036309825.1 Eubacterium sp.
CTGTGAATATGAAAAGCAGCACGCGGAGGCAGAATACATTGCGGGAATCGATGAGGTCGGACGCGGTCCCCTGGCTGGTCCCGTCATGACGGCAGCCGTGATCCTTCCGAAGGATCTTCGCATTCCTTATATCAATGATTCGAAAAAACTTTCTGCCAAGAGGCGTGAGGAGCTCTACGAGGTCATCATGGAGAAAGCCGTTGCTGTCAGCATCGGGATCAATCCGCCGGAACGCATCGATGAGATCAATATCCTGCAGGCAACCTATGAGGCGATGCGGGAAGCGGTAAACGGACTCAAAGTAAGACCCGATCTCCTTCTGGTAGATGCCGTCCATATTCCCGATCTGCCGATCGAACAGGTATCGATCATCAAGGGGGATGCCAAGTCGCAGAGTATTGCCGCTGCGAGCATCATCGCCAAGGTTACCAGAGACCGCCTGATGGAAGAGTATGATCTGATGTTCCCGGAATACGATTTTGCCTCCAACAAGGGCTATGGAACGGCAAAACATATCGCGGCACTGAAGCTCTTCGGGCCGACCCCGATCCATCGAAGATCCTTCATCACACATTTCGTCTAAAATTCCCCGTCTGCATTTCCGGTGGAAGAGAAAGATGTGAATAAGAGAAAAACAGGCGCGGCATACGAAGCACTTGCCGCACAATATCTGGAAGAAAACGGCGCGCGGATCATCGAGCGCAACTTCCGAAACCGCTTCGGGGAGATCGACCTGGTTGCCCTCGACGGGGCAGCGCTCGTCTTCACCGAAGTCAAATATCGAAGCAATAACCATTCGGGAAAGCCGGAAGAAGCGGTCACCCTGCCCAAGCAGAGAACGATCTGTCTCGTTTCGGATTATTACTGCCTCATAAGGCAGATCCCCGACAACGTCCCGCGCCGCTATGATGTAGCGGCGTTCGAAGGAACGCGGCTCCGCTACATCCGCGACGCATTTCCGTACCGTCCGAGATAACCTCGCCGCGACACCCGGATTTGAGGTACGCGGAACGTTGATTATGCAGCAAAACGCGGGTGGGCGAAGATGCCTCGCAGCGACACCCGGATTTAAGGTACGCGGCACTTTGATTATGCAGCAAAACGCGGGTGGGCGAAGATAACCTCGCCGCGACATCCCGATTTGAGGTACGCGGTACGTCGAGATTTGGCATGTCGCATGCGGGGAAAGATGCCTCGCAGCGACATTTGGACTGAGTAACTCGTCGCGTAGGTTCTGCGAAGAATTCCAGGTTACGAGGGAAACGGAGCAAGAGGCATCTTCCCCCACATGTCGACTTATTAACAAATTGCCGGATACGAAAAGAGAGTACGCGCACCCTTTCGGATGTACATACTCTCTTTTTCGGTGCCCTGCAGCACTTTACTGTTTCTTGTTGCGCTTCAGCAGTTTATTGATCTTTAAGGTATTGTCTCTTACCTTGTTGATGGAAACATCATGGTTCAGTGTATCGATGATGCCGGCCATGTATTTACCCATCTTCGCGGTAGAATACCAGCTTCTGGAGAGAAGCTCCGGCGCCTGGTAGATCAGGTTCGTTGTGATGACCTTCTTGATCAGGCCCTTGCTGTAATATTCGTCAAATTTCTCGAGACCGTCGGTGAACAGGCCGAAGGTGCAGGCAACATAGACATTCTTGGCGCCGCGAGCCTTAAGCTGTGCCGCGCAGTCGAGCATCGATCCGCCGGAGGAAATCATATCGTCGATTACGATACAGTCCTTGCCCTCTACGGAATCGCCGAGGAATTCATGAGCGACGATCGGGTTCTTGCCGTTTACGATCGTAGAATAATCACGGCGTTTGTAGAACATACCCATATCTACGCCGAGGACATTGGAGAAGTATACGGCTCTGGACATGGCACCTTCATCCGGGCTGATGATCATCAGATGTTCGTTATCGAGCTTAAGATCTGTTTCCGTCTTCAGCATTGCCTTCAGGAACTGATAAGTCGGGAAGAAGTTGTCAAAGCCGTGAAGCGGGATCGCGTTCATGACACGCGGATCATGCGCATCAAAAGTAATAATATTGGTCACACCCATACCGGAGAGCTCCTGGAGTGCAAGCGCGCAGTCGAGAGATTCTCTGCCTGTTCTCTTATGCTGTCTGCCTTCATACAGGAACGGCATCATGACATTGATTCGATGTGCCTTGCCGTTGACCGCTGCAATGATTCTTTTCAGGTTCTGGTAATGATCATCCGGAGACATGTGATTCTCGTAGCCGAATTCCTTATAGGTGATGCTGTAGTTGCAGACATCGACAATGAGGAAAAGATCGGCACCGCGGACTGACTCACTGATGACGCCCTTTGCTTCGCCGCTGCCAAAACGCGGACAATCTACTTTGAGAAGAAAGCTGTCTTCATTGTAACCATAGATGTCCTTTTTTGTCGGATCTGTTTTCAGCATGTCTTTGCGGAATTGCAGAAGAAAGTCATCAATTGTTTTTGCCATCTCTTCACAACCGGGAAGCGCGATGATCTTCAGCGGTGCTACCGGTGTGGAGTGTTCCAGAAAACTTGTATTTACCATGAATGCCTCCAATTATTTTTTTATAGAGCAAATATTCTATATCGGCGAACTTATCTTATCATGTGCAAAAACGGGTGTCAACGCTTGCATTTTAAGGGTTCGCTTGCTATGATGGATACGATTATTAAGAAAAGGAGAACTTTATGAGTAAACCGATCTTAGCTATCGTCGGTCGACCGAATGTCGGCAAATCAACATTATTCAATGCGCTTGCTGGAGAGAAAATCTCGATCGTAAAAGATACGCCGGGTGTTACCCGTGACCGTATCTATGCCGATGCGACATGGCTTGATAATAACTTTACAGTAATTGATACCGGCGGAATAGAGCCGGACAGCAGTGACATCATCCTCTCACAGATGCGCGAACAGGCGCTGATTGCGATCGAGACAGCGGATGTCATTATTTTTATGACAGATGTACGGCAGGGACTTGTGGATGCGGATATGCAGGTCGCATCCATGCTGCGTAAGAGCAGGAAACCGGTTGTCCTGGCCGTTAATAAAGTCGACAATTTCAAAACGCAGGAGATGGATGTCTATGAATTCTACAATCTCGGCATCGGCGATCCGCACCCGATCTCCGCGGAAGGCAAACAGGGCATCGGCGATCTGCTCGATATCGTAGTCGGACTTTTCCCGGAGAACAGTGCTAAAGAAGAGGAGGATGACCGCCCGAAGGTTGCCGTTGTCGGTAAGCCGAATGTAGGTAAATCTTCTATAATAAATAAGCTGCTCGGTGAGAGACGTGTGATCGTATCGGATATCGCCGGAACGACGCGCGATGCGATCGATACGGTGATCAGACGCAACGGACAGGACTACGTTTTTATCGATACGGCAGGCTTACGGCGCAAGAGCAAGATCAAGGAAGAACTCGAGCGCTACAGCATTATCCGTACCGTAGCGGCCGTAGAGCGGTGTGATGTAGCCGTGATCGTCATCGATGCAACGGAGGGAATCACCGAGCAGGACGCGAAGATTGCCGGCATTGCGCACGAGCGCGGTAAGGGACTGATCATCGCCGTCAATAAATGGGATGCGATCGAGAAGGACGACAAATCACAGAAAGAGTTCACGGAGAAGATCCATCAGACACTTTCCTTCGCGTATTACGCGGAAATTATTTTTATCTCCGCTGTGACCGGGCAGAGACTTCCGAAGATGTTCGAGACGATCGATGCGATCCTCGACAGCCAGACGCAGCGTATCGGCACGGGTGTACTCAATGAGATCCTTATGGAGGCCGTTGCGATGCAGCAGCCGCCGTCGGATAAGGGACGCCGCCTGAAGATCTTCTATATGACGCAGGTTGCCGTAAAGCCGCCGACGTTTGTGATCTTCGTAAATGATAAGAAACTGATGCACTTTTCCTATACAAGATATCTGGAAAACCGCATTCGTGATTCCTTTGGATTCAAGGGTACGGCTCTTCACTTCATTGTAAGGGAAAGACAGGAAAAGGACTCTTAATATGATTGCTAGAATTATTTGTCTGATCATCGGCTACTGCTTCGGCCTGTTTCAGACCTCCTATTTCTACGGCAGGTCAAAGGGCATCGATATCCGGAAGCAGGGAAGCGGCAATGCGGGTACAACGAACGCACTGCGAACGCTCGGTCTCAAGGCGGGATTGATCACGATGGCAGGGGATGTCTCCAAATGCATCCTTGCCGTGATCCTGACCTGGCTGATCTTCAGGGGATCACATCCGGATATCGTTCCGCTCCTTAAGATCTGGACGGCTGCCGGTGTTGTTCTCGGCCATGATTTTCCGTTTTATATGGGCTTCAAGGGAGGAAAAGGTATCGCCGCAACGGCAGGCATGATCATCGCCTTCGGTGATCTGCGGCTCATCGCCGTCGGCATTGTTGTCTTTTTCGGCTGCCTGTTCCTTACGCATTACGTATCCTTATGTTCGCTGCTGTTATCCACTTCATTTCTGATCGGCGTGCTTGTCTTCGGACAGATGGGAAGTTACGGCATGACGCAGCAGGCGCTGATCGAGATGTATATCATTATCATTCTGCTCACAGCGCTGGCTTTCTACGGCCATCGCGGCAATATCGGCAGACTGGCTCGCGGTTGTGAGAGAAAAACGTATCTTTCCAAAAAGAGCGATCAATAATCATCACCGTTTTTTCAGAAGGAGATTCAATATGGCAAATATCAGTGTAGTGGGTTCCGGAAGCTGGGGTACGGCTCTTGCGTGGCTGCTGTGCAATAACGGTCACAGAGTTACCATCTGGTCATTTCTTCCGGAAGAGACAGAAATGTATAAGAAATATCACCAGAACACCGACAAGCTTCCCGGTGTCATCCTGCCGGACAGCGTTGTCTATACGGGAGATCTGGAATTGAGCTGCCGCGACAAGGACATGATCGTGCTGGCCGTTCCGTCACCGGCAGTCCGCAGCACGGCAAAGAAAATGAAAGCCTTCGTGAAAGAGGGACAGCTGATCTGCAGTGTGGCGAAGGGAATTGATGAGCAGACTCTGCAGACAATGAGCGATATTGTAGAAGAGGAATGCCCGCAGGCAAATGTAGCCGTTCTTTCCGGACCGAGCCATGCAGAAGAGGTAGGAAAAGGACTTCCGACAGCGATCGTTGCCGGCGCGCACGACAAGGCTACCGCAGAACGTGTTCAGAAGTATTTCATGTCGCCGGTCTTCCGCGTATACACAAGCCCGGATATGGCGGGAATTCAGCTTGGAGCTGCTTTGAAAAACGTCATTGCGCTCGCGGCAGGTGTTGCCGACGGCCTCGGTTACGGTGACAATACCAAGGCGGCTCTGATCACCAGAGGCAGCGCCGAGCTTGCCCGTCTTGCGGATGCCATGGGCGTACACAAGAGAACGCTTTACGGCCTTTCCGGAATCGGCGATCTGATCGTTACCTGTGCCAGTGTGCACAGCCGCAACCGTAAGGCCGGTTTTCTGATGGGGCAGGGCAAATCGATGGAAGAAGCCATGGAGACGGTTCATCAGGTCGTAGAAGGTGTCTACTCCGCCCGCGCAGGAAAGATCCTCGGCGAGAAATATCATGTGGAGATGCCGATCATTGATGCGGTGAACGATGTGCTCTTTAACGGCAAAAACGCCAGACAGGCTGTTGACGATCTGATGCAGAGAGTCGGCAAGGATGAAATAGAAGAGTGGTAAGATAAAAAAGATCCGCGCTTCCGGACGCTTTGCGCGCCGGCTGCGCGGATCTTCTGCATGTTCGTATTGTAATGCACCAAAATACGGTGCATTACGTGCCGGCGGCCTCATAAGCTTTGCTTATTGGCAGGCCTTCACGCCGCTGCTCTCCGTTCCTTCATCGCAGTCGCTTACAAATCACCCGGCGTGATATCGTCCGGAATGTGACTGATGCGAAGCTGTTCGTCGAGCAGACTGATCGAGGCCATCTCGGATTCGGTCAGAGTGAAATCAAAGAGGTCAAAGTTCTCGGCGATCCGATCCGGATGCACGGATTTCGGAATGACCGAAATGTTCTGCTGGACGAGCCAGCGAAGACCGATCTGGGAAGCCGTTTTGCCGTACTTCTGCCCGATGCGGAGAAGAATCTCGCGATCGCGGTAGCCTCCTCTTGCAAGAGGCGAGTAGGCCTGTACGGCTATTCCGTGATTCTGACAGTAATTGACAAGCTCGGAGCGGTTCCAAAGCGGATGACATTCGATCTGATTGACCGCCGGGATTACACCGGAATGTGCAAAGAGATTTTCCAGATGCGTGATGTCGAAGTTGCATACGCCAATGGAGCGGGCAAGGCCGTCATCGCGGATTCGGATGAGTTCCTCCCAGGTCCGGAGATACAGATTCGGAACGGGCCAGTGAATCATGTACATGTCGACATGGTCAAGGCGGAGACGTTCCAGACTCCGTTCGAGAGAGCCGCGTATATCGCCCATTCTCTGTGCAGTGTTCCATACTTTCGTTGTGATAAACAGTTCATTGCGGTCGATTCCGGATCTACGCAGAACTTTACCGAGGATTTCTTCGTTTTTATAAAAGGATGCGGTATCGATCAGGCGGCAGCCGTTTTTGTAGGCTGTCATAATGGCCTGCTCCATCTGCAGGGGATCCGTCATCTTGTATGTTCCTGTTCCCGCAAGCGGAAGAGAATTCCCGTCATTCAATTTGATGGTGGGGATTGGCTGTCCTGCCATGCTGCTGAACCTCCTTTTGACTGTAATTACTCAGATTTTACCACAAAAGGGCAAAATACTCAACGTTTCGGCAGCCTTCGCCATTTGTCAGTTGAACAGTCGGAAGAATTTTATTATAATTATTCTATTGACTCAGAAAGAGGTAAGTGATCATGAAGAAAATTTCCGAGCTGATGGACGAGCGCTTCGCGGTATCGTTCGAAGTTTTTCCGCCGAAGACCGAAAAGGGTATGGAAAAGATGCCCGATACACTGGATCATCTGTATAAGTACCGGCCGGATTATATTTCCTGCACCTACGGCGCAGGCGGCTCCAATGTCGGCAAAAACTTAGAGGTCCTCGGGATGATCAGGGATGCCGGCAACGGTACGATCCCTGTTACGCATTTTACCTGTATCGGACAGACGAGAACGCAGGCAAAAGAGCGGCTGCAGAATTATCTGGATAACGGAATTGAGCATGTTCTCGCTTTGCGCGGTGATATCCCGGTAGGCGCCTCCGGCACGAACGGAGATTTCCGCTACGCGACCGACCTTGTGGCATTCATTCGAAAGGAGTTCGGCGATTCCTTTGAGATCGCTGTTTCCGGACTTCCGGAAGGTCACATCGAAAGTAGTGATATCAAAGAGGACATTGCACACCTTCGACAGAAGCAGGATGAGGGCGCGGATTATATCATGACCCAGCTCACCTATGATATGGAGCAGTTCAAGCGCTGGCTGGACGCGATTCGGACCGCGGGGATCTATCTTCCGGTCGATGCGGGTGTTATGCCGGTCCTTTCCAAGGATGCGGTTATCAATCAGTGCTTTTCCAGAAACGGCTGTGCGATTCCGGGAGATCTGGCAAGGCTTCTGTCGCATAACTGGTTCGATAAGGATCCCGATGGAAATATCCGTCCAGAGGTCAGAGAGGCATTCAAGGAAGAGGGCAAGGAATATACCGTAAAGCAGATCCATGAGTATATGGCTCTCGGCGTTGACGGAATTCATCTGTACGCGCTGAATAAATGGGAAGATGTTTCGGATATTCTGGATCGTGCCGGAATCCGTACACTGATCTGAGAAGATCGCAGCATAAGCAATAGACACCGATTAACAAGCAGAATGAAAGCAGAATGAAAAGCGGAGGTTTGTAAAATGGGATTCAAGTCAGATATTGAAATCGCTCAGGAATGTGTTATGGAACCGATCGTGAAGGTCGCGGACAAGGCCGGCATCGATGAGAAATATCTGGAGCAGTATGGCAAGTACAAAGCAAAGATCGATGACAAACTCTTAAGAGACAGCAAGAATACCGACGGCAAGCTGGTACTTGTGACCGCCATCAACCCGACACCGGCCGGCGAAGGCAAGACAACGACCTCGATCGGCCTGATCGATGCGCTGCAGCGGATCGGCAAGCATCCGGTAGGAGCGCTTCGTGAGCCGTCCATGGGACCGGTATTCGGTGTTAAGGGAGGAGCTGCAGGCGGCGGATACGCGCAGGTCGTTCCGATGGAGGATATCAATCTGCATTTCACCGGTGACTTCCATGCGATCGGGGCTGCGAATAACCTGCTTGCGGCTATGCTTGATAACCACATTCATCAGGGCAATGCGCTGGGTATTGACGTTAGACGAATTACATGGAAACGCTGTGTAGATATGAATGATAGACAGCTCCGCTTTGTAACCGACGGTCTTGGCGGCAGAGTAAACGGCGTTCCCCGTGAGGACGGCTTTGACATCACGGTTGCCAGCGAAATTATGGCAGTTTTGTGCCTTTCTTCTTCGATAACCGACCTTAAAG
>JAXJTA010000211.1:0-4413 GCA_036309825.1 Eubacterium sp.
CTTCTGACAAGCGCTGCTTCCTTCGTATCCCCTTCAACCACCAGAAGCTTTCTCTCTGTGAAGCAGACCGCAACCTTGCCTTCGTTGATCACGCGCTCTTCCTCGGCGACACATCTGGCGACTTCCGCATAGAATACATCATCGCCGTCAAGTACCGTATTGGACTTGAACTCGATCGCCTCAACTTCCGGAAGCTTTAACAGTTCGTTCAGCTGCGCGGTCGTTTTTGCCATGTGCGATCCGACAACAACGATGCCGCCTTTGGTCGTCTCGTTGACTACCATCTCTTTTCTTGTCAGCAGCGGCTGATCGGATACTCCGCCAACTACCTTCACGAAGCAGGCAGCCGTACGGAACATGAAGTTCTTGCCGTTTTTGATTGCCCGATACAGAGCAATACAGAAGACCTTCAGATCGCAGTAATCAATGCATTTTACACAGACCTTATTGAAATCCTTTACCTGCATCAGCTGCTTCGTAACCTTATCAATATTCATCGCCCGGAGATCCTCCAGCGCGATGCAGGTTACATCTGCCGCTTTATACTCACCCTTTGTCTTCTCTTCAACGTACTCCGGGATCGACGAATGCGTGTAACCGAACGTAACATCCTTTGCAAACTCGGTCTCCGCTGCCGGGATCAGATCCTCGCCGTACTTTACGTAGTGAACATTGTTGATCGTGAAACGACCGCCTTCTTTGAAGAACGGAAGAAGAACCTCGCCGTCTACGTGAACGCCGTTTTTCTCCGCACCCTCTTTGAGAAGCATTGTCTCCAGCGGGTAGTGTCCGCGCAGTGTGGAATCGCTTCGGGAAATGATGAGGTAGCGCTTTCCGGTAAGTCCCGCAGCCACATGGACATTTTCCAGAATTTCGTGATGGATCTTCGTCGTTTCCTGCTCGGTCATGCCGCGGCTGTTCGTCATGATATAGAACAGCTTGTTCGGATCATTGAATCCTTCACGGATCGACTCGACGCTCCAATCGGTAAAAACGTTGATATCGTGTACCGTCTGTGTGCCTGTCGGATCATCATCCAGCACGACAAACTTCACATCGTTTGCGGCGATCTCCGCATTCAGCAGGCGATCCAGCTCTGCTTCATCCATCTTCGGATATGTATCGAAGATCGCTGTTGTTAATCTTGCGTCACTCATAACTCCCCCCATACTATGGAAATAATTTTACTTCACATATCGCACAAAGTCCGCTTTTCTCGGTGCGGCCGCCTTTGCCGGCGCCGCGGCATAGCCGATCGCGCAATGTCCGATTCCTTCGTAATTGCCGGAGATACCGAGCTTCGCGAGAATGTTTTTGCCGAACTCCGACTCGAACTCTTCCTTCGCTCTGTGGATCCAGATACTTCCGAGACCCAGGCTCTCCGCGGCATTCATCAGATTTCCCATGACAAGAGTGCCGTCGTACAGGTAGGTCGGCACATCCTTGTCCGCCAGCACGATGAGAATAACCGGCGCGCCGTAAAATGGTTCCGTTCCTTCATCGGCGCCCATGATTTTCGCATTCTCTTTGCTCAGCGCGTCGCGAAGCTCCTTGTTCGTTACCGCGATGATCCGCGCACTCTGCCGTCCCATGCCGGACGCGGCATAGGTACCAGCCTCGCAGACAGCCCGGATATCTTCTTCCGAAACCGGTCTTTCCGGATCGAACCTGCGGCAGCTTCTTCTGGATTCCATTACCTTCAATGTCTCGTTCATTTCTTATTCCTCCACTATTTCTGCTTTAAAAACCAATATTACATCCGCATCGGAACAGCAGAATTCCGCCGTTCCCGCCGGCTGCCCCGGAATAGATCCGCCGTAACGCAGGATGTCTATGTATGGAAAAGCACAGTGCATGGCCATCGGGCAGATCCTGCCCCTGTCCTCATCATAGTCAAAAACTTCTCCCACATGATGTCCGCGATGACACCCCATTTTGCCCCTGCGATCCGTGATCGTCAATTTTATCTTCGGTCTTTTTCCGCGATTCATAACTTTTCCTCCTGCTCTTACCGCTCTATGCATGCTTCACCACTCTGCTCACGCTTTTCACGTTCCGCGCCGGCTTTACGCGCTCTGATTTGCCCGGTCCGCAATAATAGCACGGATCTCTTCAAGATCCGCCGCGAAATAGATGCCTTCCTGCCGCTCTTTACAGGATAGACCCACATCGATCATATGGCGCAGCAGGTGTTTCAGATCGTCATAATATCTATCCAGATCGTACAGGATGCAAGGCGCGTCAAGGTGCTTCAAGGACACCTTCGACATGACTTCCGTGATCTCTTCCAGCGTTCCGGTACCTCCCGGAAACGCAATGAAGGCATCGCCCAGCTCGATCATTTTCGCCTTTCGCTCAGTCATATCTTTCGTCACGATCAGTTCACTTAATCCATCCAGCTGCAGCTGCTCTTCCATGAAGAACTGCGGCTCCACGCCGATCACTCTCCCGCCTTCGGCAAGGGCTGCCATTGCCAGCTCGCCCATAAGGCCGGACTTTGAACCGCCGTAAACCAGGGTGTGTCCGTTTTTGCCGATCCAATGCCCCAGTTCACGGACCGATTCCGCTAGCCGCGGATCATTGCCCGCATTCGCGCCCAGATATACCGTTATATTCATCCCAATCTGTCCTCCTGCCATTTCGTCTCACAATTTCTTACCGCAATTTCTTACCGCAGCTTCTTCCCGCAATCCCTGCCTTCGTCATGATTGTTGAAATGCTGTCTCAATCAGCGTAGCCCTTTTTTCGTAAAATATCAAATGAAACCGAAGCGGAACCGCCAGGCTGATCTCCGTCGCTATTTTCAGACCACCAAACGTATTAGCCGAAAATATGCTGCTCATCCTGTATTGATTATGTCACCCTGCCATGTTATATTTAATGAACAGCAAGAATTCATTTCCGGGCGACCTGTCTAATCGCCTGATTCTTTTCTGAGCGGTGTTCTCCGCAGCAATCCTTGCTCTACCATAAACAGCAGGGAACTGCAGAAACAACCGGCCGTTTCCTGCATCTTACAGGAGGAAACGAATATGGCAAAAACCAGAAAAAGAAAGACCTTTGAAGAATTGGAATTTACGGATGATTTTCTGTTCTGCAAAATCATGCATGAACATCCGGATCTGTGTAAAGAGCTGACGGAACTTATCCTCGGCATAAGGATCAATGAAATTGTAAGCATAGATAAACAATATCCTATTTCGCTTACTCCTGATGGAAAGGGCGTCCGTTTTGACATCCGGATGGCAGATGATTCGAAACGAATTTACGACATTGAAATGCAGACGACCATACCCGACAGTATTGTAAAAAGATCGCGATACTATCAGGGAGCTATTGATTTAGATGCCATGAATAGCGGAGCTGTGTATTCCGCATTGCCCGATAGCTTTATTATTTTTATTTGCCTGCGTAATCCGTTCCCACAAAAAAATCTGCATAAGTATTCTTTTCGAATGGCATGTGTGGAAAAACCGGATTTTGATCCGAATTATGGGATTACACACGTTGTGGTAACACCGGATGCCACTGGCACAGATTGCTCTCCCGAGCTGCATGAATTCCTGGAATTTTTAATTTCTCATAAAGCAGAAAACGGGTTGTCTCAAAAAATACAATCTGCTATCACTGCTGCTAAAAATCGAAAAGATTGGAGTGTGGAATACGTGACACTAGAAGAAAAACTTGCGTTGGAGCGACAGGAAGGGCGTGAAGAAGGGCGCGAAGAAGGCCGTGAGGAAGGCCGCGAGGAAGAACGTCAGCGTCTTCTCATAAAACTCGTCACCCAGAATCATCTCTCTGCCGCCGTTGCCGCTGAGCAGCTTGGCATCACCGAAACCGAATTTATGAAACTCGTACATGAGGATACTATATGAGCATTCTAAACGTTGAACATCTGTCCCACGACTTTGGCGGCCGCGAGATTTTCCGCGATGTCTCTTTCCGTATGCTGAAAGGCGAACATATCGGTCTCGTCCGCTCCTGCCGCGACTGGGCTCTGAGAGAAGATTAGATAGGTTAACACCTCCATACTGCATACATTGAAAAATAAATAATACGCCCCCGAAGGAGTACCATAAGCAAAGCTTATGAAGCCGCCGGCACTTATGCACCGTCTTCTGGTGCATTATGTGCCGCTGCGAGCTGAGTAGAGCGCAAGCGTCTTTGCGCTGGTATCCTTCGGGGGCGTATTCATTTCTATATCAAATATTCAGTCCGGGCTCGATCGGGCTTACCACTCTTTCTTGCACTCTCTGATCCAGTTTTCGAAGTCTTCCATTCCCTCGCCGGTCACGGCGGATACAGGGAAGATCCGGATGTCCGGATTCAGTGCTCTGACTCTCTCCCTGCAGAGCTCGAGATCGAAGTCGAAGTACGACAGCGTGTCCATCTTTGTGATGATCAGCGCATCGC
>JAXJTA010000212.1:0-11171 GCA_036309825.1 Eubacterium sp.
CCTCAAAATGATCAACGGCCTTTTGAAGCCGGACGCCGGTACGATCACCCTCGGCTCCCGCGTTCATATCGGCTATTACGATCAGGAGCATCAGCTGCTTGATCCGGAAAAAACGATCTTCCAGGAGATCTCCGATTCTTATCCGACCCTGAACAATACACAGATACGCAATGTGCTGGCAGCCTTCCTCTTCACCAACGATGATGTTTTCAAACTGATCGGATCGATCTCAGGCGGCGAAAGAGGCCGCGTTTCGCTGGCGCGTCTGATGCTGTCGGAAGCCAATTTTCTCATTCTCGATGAGCCGACCAACCATCTGGATATCGTTTCAAAGGAGATTCTCGAAGACGCGTTGAACGAATATACCGGCACAGTACTCTATGTCAGTCATGACAGATACTTCATCAACCGCACCGCGACACGCATTCTCGATCTGACCAACCGGAAGCTGGTCAATTACATCGGAAATTACGATTATTACCTGGAGAAAAAGGAAGAACTGACAGCCGTATATGCCGCTCCCGTTCCGTCCGAGAACGACGACAGCCTGGAAGAATCTTCCGTGGGAACGAAGCTTGACTGGCAGGCGCAGAAAGAGGAACAGGCGCGGATCAGAAAAATAGAAAATGCGCTGAAGAAAGTGGAAACAGAAATCGCCGATCTCGAAAAACGCAATACCGAGATCGACGATGAATTTCTGAAGCCGGAAACAGGTACGGATGTCGCCCTTTGTGCCCGGCTTTCAAAAGAACAAAACGAAATTTCCGAACGGCTTGAGACACTGTATACCGATTGGGAGTCTCTGTCGGAGGAATTATCCTGACGAATCCGTTAAAATACAGGAAATAGCGGAAGGAGCTGTCACTCACGATCGCCCATCACAATTTTTTCTCTGACTTTCTTCATGACATACAGATACGTGGGAATGATATAAGCAACAGCCGCGATCCATGCGGTCTGATCGGTAACGCAGATTGCCGCGTAACCAAATACCGGCACTGCAAACAGGCTCATCAGAGCGCGGGCGATCATCTCGGATACACCGGAGAAGATCGCGCGTCCCGAATATCCGAGCCCTTGTACCGCGAGACGCAGAACATTGAGTATGCCGAGCAGCCAGAAAAAGATACCAAGCATTTTGAGATACCGGGCTGCGGCATCGAGGATCGCGCTCTCCGATCCCGCCACAAACAGCAGGGAAATTTTCCTGCCGAAAAAGGCAAGGATAATGCCGGCGGCAAGTCCGTAGAGAACTCCCGCAGCCACACCCATGCGTATTCCCTGTTTGATCCGTTCCGGTTTCCCTGCCCCGTAATTCTGTCCGGCAAAAGTCGCACAGGCAGTCGCGATCGCGTCGAACGGCCCCATGGTAAACTGCTTCAGCTTGGCAGCGGCAGTGAAAGCGGATACATACGTACTGCCAAGGCCGTTATTCGCGGTCTGCATCATCATGCTGCCGATCGCGGTAATGGAAAACTGCAGGCCCATCGGCGCGCCGACTCCGAATATGTAACCGAGCATTCTCCACGAAATGCGGCGTTCATTCTTCACTGGAATCAGATTTCGGAATTTACGGTAAATGAGTAACAGGCACAGAATTCCGCTGATTCCCTGCGCGGTGACGGTCGCTATTGCCGCGCCGGCACAGTCCCATCGGAATACCAGTATGCACAGCAGATCGAGGATGATATTCAGTGCTGCCGAAAAGGCCAGGAAGAAAAACGGTGTCCGGCTGTCCCCGACTGCCCGGAGAATCCCGGCGAGAAAATTGTATAAGAGCGTACATGGAATCCCCAGGAAAATGACCAGTAGATACCGGTAGGCATCCTCAAAGATATCTGCGGGAGTCTTCAGTAAATGAAGGATCTGCCCCGTAAAGAGGGCACAGAACAGGGTAAGCAGCGCACCGATCAGAACAGCCAATACCGCTCCGTGCCAGATAATACGCCGCATATGCTTCTGATCGCCGGCTCCGAATGCCTGTGCCACCGGGACGGCAAAGCCGGTACAGATTCCGATGCAGAAGCCTAGCACCATAAATTGAACGGAAGTCGATACACCGACCGCACCGAGTGCCGATGCCCCGAGCATCCGGCCGACGATCGCCGCATCAACCATGTTGTAAGTCTGCTGTACAAGATTCCCTGCCAGAAGAGGCAGTGAAAATGTCAGGATCAATTTGAGGGGATTCCCCTCAGTCATATTTTTTGCCATGATACTACTTCCAAAATACTACTTTCATAATGCAAATCGCCCGGAATTTCTTCCGGGCGACTTTTTTTACTGACGAGCCTTCTCCAGTTCTGCGCGGATTGCCTGAATGAATTCGAGAGAATTCACCTTCTTCGGATTTTCGAGACTGGTGATGCGTACCAGATCACCTGTCATGATTCCCGACTCGATCGTGTCGATCGTAGCTTTCTCGAGCTGACCGGCAAAGGTTACCAGGTCGGAATTGCCGTCCAGTTCCCCTCTTTTTCTGAGTGCGCCGGTCCACGCAAAGATCGTCGCAACAGAGTTTGTCGAGGTTTCCTCGCCTGCCAGATATTTATAATAATGTCTCTGAACGGTACCGTGTGCCGCCTCATACTCATAATATCCGTGCGGAGATACCAGAACGGATGTCATCATCGCCAGAGAACCGAACGCGGAAGAAATCATATCACTCATGACATCGCCGTCGTAGTTCTTGGTCGCCCAGATGAAACCGCCCTCGGCCTTCATGATGCGGGCAACGGCATCGTCGATCAGTGTGTAAAAATACTCGATTCCGGCAGCCTCAAACTTTTCCTTGTATTCGTTCTCATACAGATCGGCAAAAACATCTTTGAAATGATGATCATAGATCTTGGAGATCGTATCCTTGGTGGAAAACCAGAGGTCTTTTTTCTCGGAAAGAGCATATTCGAAACAGCTTCTTGCAAAACTCTCGATGGAGTCATCGAGATTGTGCTGTCCCTGTACAACACCCGGTCCCTCAAATTTGTGAACAAGGATCGTCTGACTCTTTGTTCCGTCTGTTGAATTATAGACAAGCTTTACCGTACCCGGTTTATCGATGCGCATCTCCACATTTCTGTAGACGTCACCGTAAGCATGACGGGCAATCGTGATCGGCTTCTTCCAGTTGCGTACTACAGGCTCGATCCCCTTGACAACGATCGGGGTACGGAAGACGGTTCCGTCGAGGATCGCGCGGATCGTTCCGTTCGGACTCTTCCACATTTCTTTCAGGCCGTACTCTTCCACGCGCGCTGCATTCGGTGTGATCGTCGCGCATTTCACAGCGACTTTATATTTTTTGGTTGCCTCGGAGGCATCCTTCGTTACCTGATCGTCGGTCTCATCACGATGCTTCAGTCCCAGATCGTAATACTCGGATTTCAGGTCGACAAACGGATAGATCAGTTCATCTTTGATATACTGCCAGAGAATTCTCGTCATCTCGTCGCCGTCCATTTCAACAAGCGGCGTTGTCATTTGAATTTTGTCCATCTTCGCGTCATTCTCCTTTTGCTCATTCTTATCTTTATTTCGATATTCATCGATGATCCATTGACAAAGTTCCATGTCTTTCTCCTCCCGATGGATATTGGTTATTCAATGCCGCGGGATGCCGGATCACATATTTTTGATCCGCTCGATCGCCGCCGTTGTCGCCTCATGAGAGCCGAACGCTGTCAGACGGAAATAACCTTCTCCGCTCGGACCGAAACCGGATCCCGGTGTTCCGACGATATTGAGTTTTTCCAGAAGGAAGTCGAAGAAATCCCAGGATGTCATCTGATCCGGTGTCTTCAGCCAGATATACGGCGCGTTTACGCCGCCATAGACAGTATAGCCGGCACCCTTCAGGCCGTCATAGATCGTTTTTGCATTCTGCATATAGTATGCGACCTGCTGTCTGATCTCTTTCTGTCCTTCTTCGGTAAAAACGGCTGCTCCCGCTCTCTGGATGATATACGGAGCACCATTGTATTTGGTTCCGTGTCTTCTGGCCCAGAGATCACGAAGTCTTACGCCGTCGGCATCCTTCAGTGCCTTCGGAACAACGGTGAATCCCAGTCTGACACCGGTAAAGCCGGCATTCTTGGAGAAGCTGCGGATCTCGATCGCGCAGGTCTCTGCGCCCTCGCACTCATAGATGGAATGCGGTACGTCCGGCTCGGAGATGTATGCCTCGTAAGCGGCGTCATAGAGAATTACTGCCCCGATCCGATTTGCGTAATCGACCCACTCCTGCAGTTCCGGTTTGGAGATCGTCATACCGGTCGGATTGTTCGGGAAACACAGATAGATGATGTCCGGGTTCTCCTTCGGAAATTCCGGAAGGAAATGATTGGCTTCCGTACACGGCATATAAATATAGTTGGTGTATCTCTGCAGATCGGCATTCCATTCACCGCTTCTGCCGGCCATAACATTGGAATCCACATATACCGGATATACCGGATCGCAGACCGCTACTTTGCAGTCATTGCTGAAGATCTCCTGAATATTGCCGGAATCGCTCTTGGCGCCGTCCGATACAAAGATCTCATCCTCGGCTACGCTGCAGCCTCTTCCCTTATACTCCGCGGCGATCGCTGCGCGCAGAAAATCATAGCCGAGATCCGGCGCATAGCCGTGAAACGTTTTTGCGTTTCCCATCTCGTCTACGGCTGCATGAAGCTCACGGATCACGGTATCTGCGAGCGGAAGTGTTACGTCACCGATGCCGAGGCGGATAATATCCGCATCCGGATTAGCCGCTGTATACGCGGATACCTTTTTCGCGATCGTGGAAAAAAGATAGCTGCCCTGTAGTCTCAGATAGTTCTGATTTGCCTTAAACATGTTCATCCTCCTGCATAATTAATGTTCGGCAGTATTATAGGTGAGCATAGCCGCCACAAAACCGCGGAACAAAGGATGCGGTCTGTTCGGTCTGCTCTTGAATTCCGGATGGGCCTGTGTGGCAATGAAGAAAGGATGTACTTCTCTTGGGAGTTCGATCATCTCAACGATTCTTCCGTCCGGAGATTGTCCAGACAGAATCATACCACATTCTTCCAGTACTTTTCTATAGTCATTATTAACTTCGTAGCGATGTCTGTGTCGTTCGTTGATCTCCGGATGGCCGTAGAGTTCAAGTGCCAGGGTGTTCTCCTTCAAATGGCAGGGGTAGGAACCCAGTCTTAATGTGCCTCCTATGTCGGTGACACCGTTCTGATCCGGCATCAACGCGATGACCGGATGTGTCGTATCCGGATCGATCTCGATCGAATGCGCATCCGAATATCCGACAACGTCTCTGGCATATTCAATGATCGCTGCCTGCATACCCAGACAGAGTCCGAGATATGGGATCTTATGCGTTCTCGCGTAGTGCGCAGCCAGGATCTTTCCTTCCACACCGCGTGAACCGAAGCCTCCCGGAACAAGGATGCCGTCCACACCGCCGAGAAGTTCGTCGACCGTTTCCTCAGTAACCAGTTCAGAATCGATCCAGCGGATATTCACTTCTGTGCTGTTGTGAATTCCACCGTGCTTTAATGCCTCCACTACGCTAAGGTACGCGTCATGCAGAGAAATATACTTGCCGACAAGGGCGACCGTGACTTCATGGCGGAGATTCCGCAGTTTGTCGACCATTGCCGTCCAGTCCGAAAGATCCGGTTCCGGATCCGGCAGATGGAGACATTTCAGGGTGACATCTGCAAGTCTTTCCTTCTCCATGGCAAGCGGAGCCTCGTAGAGATATTCCACATCCAGATTCTGCAGGACCTGATCTCCCGGTACGTTGCAGAAAAGAGCGATCTTGTTGATCTCCTGCTCGGAAAGCCTGTATTCCGAACGGGTCACAATAATGTCCGGCATGATGCCGAGACTTGTCAGAGCCTTAACGGAGGTCTGCGTCGGTTTGGTCTTCAGTTCGCCGGATGCCCGGATATAGGGAACGAGGGTCACGTGGATCATGATCGCATTCTCGTGACCCACCTCATGCTGAAACTGACGGATCGCCTCCAGGAACGGCTGGCTCTCGATATCACCGACCGTACCGCCGACTTCAATAATGGCGATCGTATTGTCCGACTCGTTTTTTGCCTTGTAGAAACGGCTCTTGATCTCATTGGTAATGTGCGGAATGACCTGAACCGTTCCTCCGCCGTAATCTCCGTGGCGCTCCTTCGAGAGAACATTCCAGTATACCTTGCCCGTCGTAACATTGGAATTATGATCAAGACTTTCATCGATGAAGCGCTCGTAGTGTCCCAGATCGAGGTCCGTCTCCGTGCCGTCATCCGTAACAAAGACTTCGCCGTGCTGGATCGGATTCATCGTTCCCGGATCTACATTGATATAAGGATCGAATTTCTGCATCGTGACCTTGTATCCGCGCGCCTTCAGCAGCCGGCCGAGAGAAGCTGCCGTAATTCCCTTTCCTAAACCGGATACCACACCGCCTGTTACAAAAACGTACTTAACAGCCATATTTTTCCTCCCGATCTGTCACTGTACTGACAACAAAAAGTTTAATCTATCCTGCTTTGATCACCCGCTATTGCGCGCAGTCAATACTTATACAAGATACAATTTTAATCATTCGGATCCGGAAAAAAAATACTCATTATTAAGCAAAAACGGTGCTGCCCTGTCCAGAATACCAGAGAAATCAACCCAGTATCATCTGCACGGCCAGATCCAGTGCCGCGTCTACGGCCTGCATGCGAACCTCGTTTCGACTTCCCTGAAAGCGGTGCTCTTCCACCCTTGTTACCGTGCCGTAGGAGCATCCGATGTAGACGAGGCCCGCCGGGAATTCTTTCGTTCCTCCCGGTCCCGCGATACCCGTCGCCGACAGACAGAGATCCGCTCCGGCGGTTTTTCTGCCTCCTTCGGCCATTTCGACTGCCGTCTCGCGGCTCACCGCCGTATGTTCGCGAAGAGTCTCTTCGGATACGCCGACAAGATCATGCTTTGCTTCATCACAATAGGTGACAAAAGCTTCCTTCAGCACATCCGATGCACCCGGCACATCGACGATTCTTGCGGAGATCGCGCCGCCGGTACAGGATTCCACCGTTGTCAGCGTCTGTTTTCTCTTCCGCAGCTCCGATACGATCATTTCTTCTTTTGTCATAGCTTTCTCCCAAAGGTTTCTCCATACAATAAAAACGGGTACGCGAGCACCCGTTTTTGTAACTAATTATTTCTGTGATCCGAGGACCTGTTTATTCTGCATAATGTAATCGATCAGCGATACGACGGTCAGTACAAGCGATACATAGATCAGTACGGTCTGTAACGGCTTGAGAGCCTCGATACGAAGAAGGATCACCACGATGGTCACCATCTGCGCAATCGTTTTTGCCTTGCCCCACCAGCTTGCGGCGATCACAATGCCGTTGTCCGCCGCGATCAGGCGGAAACCGCTGATGATAAACTCTCTCGCGATGATGATGATGACGATCCAGGAAGGAATGTCACCGCTTGCCGCAAAGAGGATCAGCGCGGAGCATACCAGAAGCTTATCCGCAAGCGGATCCATAAACTTTCCGAAATCGGTTACCAGGTTGTATTTGCGGGCAATATAGCCGTCAGCCGTATCGGTGAGGCTTGCCGCAATGAAGATCACCAGTGCGATGATCGCGGCAGGAGTTCCCGGAAGATTTACAAACAGTACAAAAAACGGAATCATAGCCATGCGGAGGCATGTCAGTTTATTCGGTAAATTCATCTCTATACTCTCCAATCAGATCATATTCCAGTGCTCCGGTAACTTCGACCTGTACGAAATCGCCGGAATGAAGTGTCTCATCTGTTCTGATAAAGCAAAGTCCGTCGATGCCGGGGGCGTCGGCGTAAGTACGTCCGACATACGCCTCCTCATTATCCACGTAACCTTCCACAAAGACTTCCAACTCACGGCCGATCTGTTCCTCATTTCTTCCGAGAGAAACATCCTGCTGAAGCGTCAGCAGTTCGTCCTTGCGATTTTCTTTTGTCTCTTCATCGACCTGTCCGGACATAGCGGCCGCCGGCGTTCCCTCCTCCTGCGAGTAGGTGAATACACCGAGTCTGTCAAACTTCTGTGTCTCCACAAAGTCCATCAATTCCAGATGCTGTGCCGTTGTCTCGCCCGGGAAACCGGTGATCAGCGTGGTGCGAAGAGCAATATCCGGAATCTCTTTACGCAGATTTGCCACGATATCGATGAGCTGCTGCTTGGTTGTGCGGCGGCCCATGCGCTTCAGAATCTCGTCATTGGCATGCTGGATCGGAAGATCAAGATAATGAACGATCTTCGACTCTTCCTTCATGGCCCGGATCAGTTCCGGATAGATCTCCTCCGGATAGCAGTACATAACGCGGATCCATTGGATACCGTCGATCTCCGCAAGTTTCCGAAGCAGAATATGCAGGGACTTTTCGCCGTACAGGTCGATGCCGTAACGCGTCGTCTCCTGCGCCACAAGGATCAGCTCTTTGATGCCGTCCTCTGCCAGCTGTTTTGCTTCTTCGAGGATGTCTTCCATAGGAACGCTTCGATAAGCGCCGCGAAGGCTCGGGATCACGCAGTAGGTACAGTGCTTGTCACAGCCCTCCGCGATCTTCAGGTATTCGTAGAAGCCGCCTGTCGTCATGACACGCGTTTTCTCGCCTTCCGGAATCCCTTCAAGCGGCTCAAGGATCGCTTCTCTTCTTCCGTGCTCAACGGCGGCAAGTGCTTCATCGATCCGGTTATAACTGTTCGTGCCGACGATCGCGTCGACCTCCGGGATCTCGTCAAGTACTTCCTGCCTGTAGCGCTCCGCCATGCAGCCCGTTACGATCAGCGCTTTGCATTTGCCCTCTCTGCGGTAAGGCGCCATTTCCATAATGGCATTGATGCTCTCTTCCTTGGCAGAGTCGATAAAGCAGCAGGTATTGATAATGATCACATCGGCATCTGCCTCATCATCGGTCATTTCAAAGCCGCGCCCCGCCAGTTTTCCCAGCATATGCTCGGTGTCGACCAGGTTTTTGTCGCAGCCGAGGGATACAAATAAAATTTTCCTGTTCATAAATTACTGCTCGTCCGTATTTTCATCTCTTGCGATAATATGTACCTTATCTTCGTACAATTCATCAACAGCGATGGAAAGCGGTTTTCTCGGGCTGCCGTTTTTGTCAATATCTCTGACCATCGGCTCCGCGCCGGCGATCAGCTGACGTGCTCTCTTGGCGGTAGCCAGCACGATGGAATAGCGGCTTGTTACCAGCGGCGCTTCCTCCGGGTCCTGCCCCTTGTTGATCTGCTCAATCATTTCTACATAAGACGGATGAATCATTTGTTAATCTCCTCTCGTTCTGTGAGTTCTTTCTGAATCCTGGAAATAAATTCTTTCTGGTGAGATACCTGGTTGTGCTGGGACCGGATCAGCTTGTGGAGTTCATCCACACATTCTTCGACGGTATCATTAATGACGATATAGTCATACAGCTCCATCGATCCCGCCTCTTCGACCGCACGACGCATTCGCGACTGAATCACTTCCGGTGTCTCGGTTCCGCGGCCCACAAGTCGCTTCTCCAGTTCCTCCGCCGACGGCGGCGTTACGAACACCAGCAGGGTATCGGGCCGTTTGGCCTTGACCTTCAGTGCTCCCTGGATCTCGATCTCAAGGATGACGTCCTTTCCTTCATTCAACTTCTGTTCCACATAGGCTTTTGGAGTACCGTATGAATGAGACACATAGCACGCATACTCCAAAAACTCATCATTTGCCATCATCCGGGCGAATTCCTCTTCGGATTTGTAAAAATACTCAACGCCCTCTCTCTCTCCGGGACGTGGTGAACGCGTCGTTGCCGATACGGAAAGTGCGTAATTATCGTATTTCTCCAGGAGTCTCTTCATCAGAGTTCCTTTTCCCGAACCGGAAAAGCCCGAGAGAACAACCAGTAAACCTTTATTCATCTTCGACCTCATTTTTCTCTTCCCCTGCGAATGCACCCGGGTCATTAAACCGCTTCAGAATGGTCTCCGGCTGCAGCGCCGAAAGGACCACACTGTTCTGATCCATGATGATGACACCCTTTGTCTTCCTGCCCTGGGTCGCGTCAATGAGCGATCCGTTTTCTCGTGCGCAGCTGACCAGCCGTTTGACCGGTGCCGCGACCGGACTCGCCACAGCGATCACGCGATCCGCGTTTACGGAATTGCCGAATCCGATATTTACCAGTTTACTCAATGTTCTGTATCTGCTCTCTGATCTTTTCTATCTCTGTCTTCAGTTCCACGGCGATCTCCGAGGTCTCCCTGTCATTCGATTTGGAAAGTGTCGTATTCGCCTCTCTGTTCATTTCCTGTGCCAGGAAATCCAGTTTTCTGCCGATGCCGTCCCCGTTTTTGAGAGCCTCCCGCATGTTTTTGATATGACTCTGCAGGCGAACCGTTTCTTCGTCGGTACAGATCTTATCGGCAAAGATCACTACTTCCGCGGCGATCCGTCCCTCATCGATCTGCGCGTCCTCCAGAAGCTCCTTCGTTTTTTCACGAAGACGCGTCTTGTATTCTTCGATAATGCCCGGCTCTCTTTCAATGATCTTCTCTACATCAGCATTCATGTGATCCAGCTTCGCGTACAGATCATTGCGGATATTCTCACCCTCGGCGTTGCGCGTCGCACGGAAGCTTTCCGCGGCTTTTCGAAGAACGGCTTCCAGCTCCTTCCAGAGCTCTTCTTCGTCAACGGCGACCTCTTCCATGGTCAGGACATCGGCGCATCCCATCAGACGGGATACCGTCAGATCGTTCGACAGTCCGAATTCCTCTGCCATCCGGGAAGCGTAATTGACATACTGCGCAGCAACATCACGGTTATAATTCAGTGTAACACTGCCTGCAGTAAAATCCTCATACGAAATAAATACATCGATCTTGCCTCTTACCGCATATTCCTTAAGCAGGTTCCGGATAGAGGATTCAAAGAGGCTGAATTTCTTCGGTGCCTTGATATTGAATTCCAGATACCGGTGATTGACCGACTTCAGTTCCACGGTGATCTTGTATCTGTCATTTTGCTCTTCTGCCCGGCCAAAGCCGGTCATGCTGTATATCATAATCGAAAATCCCCCAATTCTCATTACATACAGAGTCATTATAAAGCGGTGATCCTTTTCCGTCAAATAAAAACTTTTCTGTC